>JBEKLW010000323.1:0-4030 GCA_050008815.1 Bryobacteraceae bacterium | reverse complement strand
AACCTGAGCGGGGTGCTTTTTGAGGACGCCGGCAACGTGTACTCCAAACTCCAGCACGTGTCGCTGCGCGCCCGTCAGCGCGGGCTGGCGGATTTCGACTACATGGAGCACGCCATGGGCTTCGGGCTGCGCTACCGCACGCCGGTGGGACCGATCCGCATCGACCTGGCCTACAGCATCAACCCGCCGAAGTTCTACGGCTTCAAAGGCACGCTGGACCAACTGCTGCACAGCCCGGCCTCTTGCAGTCAACTGGCTGCCCTGCCTCCGCAACCGGGGCAGGCGAGCTGCGTCATCCAGCAGATCAGCCACTTTCAGTTCCACTTCTCGCTGGGGCAGGCATTCTGATGGGCACTCCACTGCGACCCCTCTGGCTGCTTGGCGTCGTGGCCGCGACCCTGCCGGCGGAGATCATCGACCGGATTGCGGTCACGGTGGATTCCAGCGTCATCACCGCCAGCCAGGTGCTCGAGGAGGTCCGTGTGACGGCGTTCCTGAACGGCGCGAATCCCGACTTCACGCCGGCGAGCCGGCGCCAAACGGCCGACCGGCTGATCGAGCAGCTCCTGGTCCGGCGCGAGATGGATCTCACGCGGTATCCGCAGCCGGAGGCCGGCGAGGTCCGGGACGCCTTCGAGCGGGTCCGGGCGCACTTCGCCTCGGAAGCCGCCTACCGCCAGGCGCTGGCCGAGTACCGTTTGGAGGAGACCGAGATCGCCGCCGCGCTGCTGCGCCAGTTGGCGCTCCTGCGGTTCATCGAGCTGCGCTTCCGGCCCGAGATCCAGGTGCAGGAGAGCGACGTCATGCAGTATTACGAAAACGCCTACCTGCCCGCGATCCGCCAGAAGGGCGTCACGCCCGAGCCGGCTTTCGAGGACGCGCGCGAGCAGTGCGAGCAGGCCCTCACGGAGCAGTTGGTGGACCAGCGCGTGGACAAGTGGCTCAAGGAGGCCCGCGGCCGCGCCCGCATCGTCTATTCCGAGGAGGCGTTTCAATGAGGCGGGCGCTCAGAATCGCGCTGCGGAGCCTGGGCCTGCTGGCGGGGCTGGCCGTGGTGCTGGCCGTGGCCGCGCTCCTCCTCGTTCAGACCTCCTGGTTTCGCGGAAAGGTCCGCGCGCGGATCGTCGCGGAGCTTGAGGACGCCACCGGGGGCCGGGTCGAGCTCAGGGCGTTCCGCTTCGAATGGCCGCCGCTCAGGGCCGGCCTGGATGGGCTTGTCATTCACGGCACTGAAGGGCCCGGCGAGACGCCGCTGTTCCAGGCGGACTCCGTCACGGCCGGCCTGAAGATCGTCTCGCTCGTCCGCAAGCGGATCGACATCCAATCGCTCCTGGTCGAGCGGCCGCGAGTCAACGTGATCGTCTACGCCGACGGCCGCACCAACGTGCCCAAGCCGAAGGCGGCGCGCCGGGCCAAGAGCGCCATCGACAGCGTGCTCGACCTGGCCGTCAAGCGCTTCCAGTTGGTGAATGGCACGCTGCGCTTCGCGACGCTCAAACTGCCGCTGGAGGTGCGCGGCGAGGACTTGCGGGTGCTGGTTTTGTACGAGCGGGCGCCGGCCCGCTACCGAGGCGAGCTGGCCTTCCGCAGCCTCGACCTCAGGCCCGGCGGGATGGAGCCGTTGCAGATAGGCGTGGAGGCCAGGTTCGCGCTCGGCCGCGAGCGGCTGGAGATCAGCCGCCTTCACCTCGCGCTGAAAGCCTCGAGCGTCGACGCCAGCGGCGCCGTGGAGAATTTCGCGTCGCCGCGTCTGAGCCTGGACTATGCGGCGCGTCTGCATCTGGGGGAAGTGGCCCGGGGTCTGCGCCTGGGTCCGCTGGCCAAGCGCGGGACGATCACCTCGACGGGCAAGTTCTCGCTGTCCGGCGCCGCGGGCTACCGGCTGGCGGGCCGGCTGGAGGCGAGCGGCCTGGCCATCGCGGAGCGAGGCGTCTCGATCGAGAACATCCGCGTTCAGTCCTCGCTCTCGGCCACGCCCGGGCGCATCGAATTGGGGGGCCTCGCGGTTTCGGCGCTGGGCGGAGGGTTCAGTGGGACCGCTGAGATCCTGGGGGCGCGCGATTTCCGCGTGGAGGGGGCGGCGCACGGCTTCGCGCTCGACCAGATGACGCCGTTCGACGGCGTGCGCCGCGTGGAGTGGAACGGCGAGGTCTCCGGTCCGGTGCGCCTGGCGGGGACCGTGCTCGGCGGACAGCTTACGGCGCTGGTGGCGGAGGTTGAGGCGTCGATCGCGCCGCTGCCCGGCGCGAACCCGGTGAGTGGCGCGGTCACGCTCAACTACGATCACGGCCACGGCGCGATCACCTTCGGCCCCTCCCATCTCACGACCCACTTCAGCCGCGTCGAGTTCGGCGGCGTGCTCGGCCAGAAGCTGAACGTGTCGCTCGAGACCACCAACCTCGATGACGCCCTCCCGGCGATCGCCATGTTCAGCGCCGCCCCGCCGCCCGCCCTGCCGGTTGCGCTCGACAGCGGGAGGGCGCGGTTCACCGGCGCGGTGACGGGGCCGCTCGGCGACCCCACCATCCGGGGCCACGCCCGCATGACGAACTTCGTCGCGGCCGGCCGCCGCTTCGACCGGGTGGAGGCTGACGTTGTGGTCTCGCGCTCGGGCGCGGTGGCCGAGAACGCGACGCTGGCCCGGCTCGGAGTGAGCGCCGCGGGGACCCTCCGCGTCGGCTTCCGCGACTGGAGTCCCGAGAAGAGCGGACCCGTCAGCGGCAGCTTTTCCCTGCGTGCGCCCAGCTTGGCCGGCGTGGCCGCGGCCGCGAATGCCGCCAGCCCGCCGGAGGTGACCAGCGGGCCGCTGACGGCGAGCGTCACGCTCGGCGGCACCCTCGGCGCGGTCCAGGCGAGCGGCCACGCGCGCGCCTCCCAGGTGGTCTTCTACGGCCAACCGATAGACCGTGTGGAGGCCGACGCGCTCTACCGGGATGGACTGCTGGAGATTTCGGCTGGCGAGCTTCAGCAAGGATCGAGCCGCCTCCAGATTTCCGGCCGCTTCGAGCACCCGCCCGGAAACTGGGCCCAGGGACGGATCGCGTTCCAGGCCGCGAGCTCCGGCATTCGCCTCGCGGAGCTGAAGCTCGTGCGCGACCAGGTGCAAGGCGCCGAAGGACAGCTCGAGGCGCAAATGGCGGGCGAGGTGACGCTGGCGCCGGGCGGCTTCCGCCCCGGTCCGATGCACGGTTTCTTGAGCGTGCGTGAGTTGCGTGTGGGCGGGCAGCCGCTGGGCTCGTTCCGGCTCACCGCCGCCACCGGGGGCGCCGTGATCGACTGGAAGCTCGAAGGCGAGCTGGCGGGCGCCAAGCTCACCGGCGCCAGCCAGATGACCCTTGGGGGCGCCTATCCGCTGCGCGGCCGCGTCGACTTCACGCCGCTCGAGCTCTCCTCGGTGCTGGCACGCTTGCAGGGGAACCCGCCGGCATCGCCGCCGCCTTTCAGCGCCACCGCCGCGGGCGCGATCGAGTTCTCCGGCTCGGCGCTCGATCGGAAGAGCTGGAAGGGCACGCTGCAACTGCCAACGCTCGAGGTGCGGCCCGCGGGGGAGTACGCCGATCTGGCGAACTCCTCCGGGCTGGCGCTGCGCAGTGCCGGAGCGGTCGTCATCGACCTGGACTGGCAGGGGGCGCGCCTGCGCCAGGCGCAGTTCACCGGCAAGCAGACGGACCTCCGCGCGAGCGGCCGGGTCGGTTTCGGCGCGCGAAGCCAGTGGGACCTCCGTCTCCAGGGCGGCGTCAATCTCGCGATACTGCGCGAGTTCGACAGCCGGCTGTATCCCTCCGGCTCGGTGGCGCTGGACGTGTCGGTCCGCGGCACGCTCGATCGCCCCGACGTTTTCGGCCGCATCGACCTGCATAACGCCTCCCTCAACCTGGTGAACTTCCCCAACGGCCTGGACAACACCAACGGCGTCATCTTCCTTTACCGCGACCGCGTCATCGTCGATGGGATCACGGCCGAGAGCGGCGGCGGCAAGATCAGCATCGGGGGATTCCTCACCATCGCCGGCACGCCCACCTTTCACCTG
>JBEKLW010000322.1:0-4063 GCA_050008815.1 Bryobacteraceae bacterium | reverse complement strand
GACTTCGTAATGACTCCCTCGATCGAAGCCATCTGCAGGCGCGCGGAGGCCTACTTGGAGGCCGGGTACGCCTGCCACTTCAGCGGGCCGTCCGGGACCGGGAAGACCACGCTGGCCTTGCACGTGGCCGGCAAGCGGCACCGGCCGGTCATGCTGATCTTCGGCAACGAGGAGTTCGGCACCTCCGACCTGGTGGGCGCCGAGAAGGGGCTGCTGTCCACCAAGGTGGTGGACAACTTCATTCATTCGGTGCTCAAGACCGAGGAAAGCCACAGCTCGCAGTGGGTGGACAACCGGCTTACCACGGCGTGCAAGCACGGCTACACGCTGGTTTACGACGAGTTCTCGCGCTCGCGGCCCGAGGCGAACAACGCCCTGCTGACCATCCTGGAGGAAGGCATCCTGGCGCTTCCGGAAGCCTCCTGCGGTGACAGCTATATGCGGGTGCATCCCGACTTCCGGGCCATTTTCACCAGCAATCCGGAGGAGTACGCGGGCGTCCACAAGACGCAGAACGCGCTGCTGGACCGCATGATCACGATCGAGCTGGGGCACTACGACCGCGCGACCGAGATCGCGATCTCGAGAGCGCGCGCCGGCTTGGATGCCCGTTCCGCCCAAATCATCGTGGACCTGGTCCGCGAGTTCCGGAAGATGGGGATCTCCAACTTCCGGCCCACCATACGCGCCTGCATCATGGTGGGACGGGTGGTGCAGCTACGCGGCGGAAAGATCAGCGCGGATGACCCGGTCTTCGTGGACACCTGCCTGGACGTGCTGGGAAGCGACGTGCTGAAGATCCGCAAGGAAGGCGCCTCGGCGGCGCTGGAGGAAGTAACGGAGCTGATCCGCCGGATTGCCTGACCAGGAGGGAGCCTCGATGAAGCGATTGGAACATATCCGCACGCTCGGCAACCAAACGAGCCGGTCTCAGGCGAAGACCCCGCATGGCGCGATGATGGCGCTGGCCCAGGTCGCACAGGAAAAGCAGCGGCTGAAGCAGGAGCGAGGCAACTGGGAAAAGCGGCTCGAGAAGATCGACCACAGGCTGCAGGAGATCGCGGGGATGGAGGAGCAGCTACTGAGGGTGGCGCTGGCCGGCCACGGGAAGGCGTTTACGCGAGGAGCCGCGGCGAACTGCCTGGCGGGTTTAGCCACGGATCTTCCGCCGGGCTTCACAGAGGTAACGGTGAAGTACTGAGGGTGCCGGCCACAGAGAGGAGACCGCACAGTGAGCCCGATTCGCCCCTTCGTAAAGGCGCTGGCGCGCCTGGATGCGGAAGGCCGCATCCAGCTTCCGCCCAACATTCGCAGGGCGCTCGGCCTGAAGCAGAATCAGGTGCTGGAACTCCGAACCGTGGGCAGCAATCGCACTCGGCGCCTAATGGCATTGCCGCGATGGAGCCGATAGAAGAGGGAAGGCAAACGCGCTCATGCCCCCATCGGGAAAGTACCTATACGGCTTCGCTGCGGGTGACTTCCAAGCCCCCGGGCAACTTCTGGGCCTGGCCAATGCCCCCGTCCACTCCATCCGGCTGGAAGACATAGCCGCGGTGGTGAGCGATCACCCGGTTGAAAAGCTCTCCCTGCTCCGGAGGAACGTGGAGCCACACCACCGCGTGATCCGGGAAATCAGCAGCCAGACCACGCTCATCCCGGCGACCTTCGGTCACATTTCCGACAACGAGGAGCAGATCCTGGCGGTGCTTCGGGACAACTACTCCGGGATCCGGGAGGAGTTGCAGAGGCTCGCCGGCAAAACGGAGATGGGCGTGAAGCTGCTGTGGGACGTGGACAACATCTTCGACTTCCTGGTCAGCAACGACCGGGAGTTGCGGAACCAGCGGGACCGGGTTTTCGGCAAGTCGCGCCCGACGCTCGAAGAGAAGCTGGAGCTGGGGGCGTTTTTCGACAGGCGGCTGAAGCAAGAGCGCGAGCGGCTGGGCAACCAGATCATCGACGCACTCCGGCCGGTGACCAGCGACGTCCGGGTGAACCCGGTCAGCGACGAAAAGATGGTACTGAACGCAGCCTTCTTGATCGAGCGGACGCGAGAGAAGGCATTCGAAGCGGCGCTCTACCGGGCGGCCGGCCTGTTCGACTCCAATTACGCCCTGGACTACAACGGCCCGTGGCCTCCCTACGACTTCGTGCGGCTGGCGCTGAGGCTGACCACGGCCGAAGCGGCGGTGGGGGGCTAGCGCCGTGCTTCTGATCGACGATGTGCTGCTGTCTCCGGCGCGGGGGTTGATCTTCATTTTCAACGAACTGGCCAAGAAGGCGCGGGAGGAATTGCTGGACGACGGAGCCGTGAAGCACGAATTGCGCGAGACCTACATGCTGCTCGAGACCGGGCGCATCAGCGAGCAGGAATTCGATCAGCGCGAACGCAGGCTGGTTCGCCGCCTGGAGGAAATCGACCGGATGAGAGCGGAGACGAGGTGAGCAGATGAGCAGCGCTGCAACGAGACGAGGTAAGCAGCAGATGAGAAGCCTGGCAGCCAAACAAGATGAGCAGATGAGCAGCCTGGCGGTGAAACAAGATGAGCAGATGGACAGCCTGGCAGTGAAACAAGATGAGCAGATGCACAGCCTGGCAGCGAAACAAGATGAGCAGATGAGCAGCCTGGCAGCGAAACAAGATGAGCCGCTGAGCAGCCTGGCGGCGCTATGCCACAAGTTGGACTTGAGCGAAGCCGTCTACAAAGCCACCCGGGGGCTGGCGGCGCTTAAGCTCAAGGTCTCCGGGATCACCAGCGTGGCGCGGACGGAGGAGGGGTGGCGGGTCACGCTGGAGTTGATCGAGCGAGCGTCGGTCCCGGACACCATGGACCTGCTGGGTGTGTACGAAGTCCGGCTCGACCACGGGGGAGAGTTAATCGGCTACGAGCGGACCCGCATCCGCCACCGATGCGACCTGGAAGAAAAGGCGGAATGAACTAGTGTGCCGGACCAGTTGCAGAATCCCGGACATCTCGCGGCGGGGCCTCTGGGCGTCCTTGCGGACGAGAACGTCCGACTCTACCTGGTCGGAGGCAAGGGAGGAGTAGGGAAAACCACTACGGCGGCTGCGCTCTCGCACAGTCTCGCCCGCGAGTTCCCACAACGCCGCTATCTGGCAGTCTCCACCGGCCCTTCGCATTCGCTCTCCGGCATTTTCGACTCTCCCTTGGATTCCCTGCCCCGTCCAGTACCCGGCCTCGAGAACCTGCTCGCCCTGGAGATGGACGCAGCGGGCCTCCTCAGCCAGTTCAAGAGCACGTACGGCAGAGCGCTGAGAACGATCCTGGGCCGAGGCACCTACCTCGACGAGGAGGACATCTCACGTTTTTTGGAGCTCTCCTTCCCCGGGCTGGACGAACTCATGGCAATGATCGAGCTCATGCGCCTGATGGAATCGGGCGACTACGATTCGATCATCGTCGATACCGCCCCCACCGGTCACACACTGCGGTTGCTTTCGCTGCCCGCGCTGACCGCCGGCTGGGTGTCGATGCTCGATCGAATGCTCGAAAAGCACCGCTTCATGAGCAGGGTCTTCACGCACCGGTACCGGAAGGATGAGACGGATGAGTTCATCGACGAACTGAATCGGGAGCTTGCCCGGCTGGCCTCGGTACTGCGTGCCGAGCACCAGTGCCGCTTCCTGGTAGTGACGCTCCTGGAACCAGTGGTGATGGCCGAAACCGAGCGTCTGCTAGAGGCTCTGCGTCAGAAAGGTGTCTCGGTGGCCGGTTTGATCGTCAACCGATTCCTCCGGTCCGCGGACGACTGCCCACTCTGCTCCTCCCAACGGCGGGTGCAACAGGAGTTGCTGGGCTTGTCGAGGGAACGCCACAGGGACCTCTTGATGGCAGTCCTGCCGGACACCCTGGAGGAGTTGCGCGGGGGGCGGGCGCTGATGAAGTTTCTTGACTCCGTGTCCGAACCGAGCGCGGGCGCTGCTGGGTCCCTGGCCGAGCGCAACTTCGACGAGCACGAGCCTGCCGCCGTGGAATCGCCCGAGGCCGGACGCGCGTTCTTCCTTTTCTGCGGCAAGGGCGGAGTGGGCAATACCACGCTG
>JBEKLW010000321.1:0-4078 GCA_050008815.1 Bryobacteraceae bacterium | reverse complement strand
CGCGATAGAGCCGCATCTACTGTGTTGCGCTCGGCCGGCGTCCTCGATCCGTAACGGACCTGCGGGCGCCGGCCGTCGCGCGCCTTGTATCTGCGGCCCTCTCATCGCGCCTCGCCACGGTCGTGGTGAGAAAAGCGGGCTATCGCGGCGGCGCGCCCGCGTCCGGCGCCAGAGCCCGCTCCACGGCTTCAGCCAGCATCCGCGGAGTAAAGGGCTTCTGCAGGAACCCGATCTGCGGCTGGTATCTCGCTGGCAACGACGCCGGATCGAACGGGTACCCGCTGCAGATCAAGACGGCGACCCGCGGGTTCAGATCGAGCATCCGGAGCACGAGTTCGGTGCCGGGCATTTCCGGGAGCGTGATGTCGGTCAGCACCAGCCGGAACGAAAGCGGGTCCGCCTGGAACGCCGCCCAGGCTCCGCCGGCCGTCCGGCAGGCCAGGGTGCTATAGCCGAGCCGGCGGAGGTACTGCTCCGTCACCGCGAGCAGGGCCTCCTCGTCGTCTACCACCAGGATCCGGCTGGCGCTGGGGTCCGGCAGAGCATTCACCAGATCGCCAGTGGGATGTCGCCCGGCGTGAAACCGAACCCGAGCGTCGCTCTGTAATAGGTCCGGTTGAGCGCGGCGCCGTGGATGGAATAGTTCCGGCCGTCGATGCGGCCGATCAAGGACACAGCCCGGCTGAGGTGGGTGGAGAAGCCGCCCGAGGCCGAGTAACCCCGATAGACGCCGAGCTGCTGGGTGATACCGGAGAGCTTGTTGTAGCTCGCGCCGCCCTGGAACGCGACCCGGCGGATGCCCGTCCAGGAGAAGTCCGTATGGGCGGACTCCATGCTCGCGGTCGTGTAGAGGCCGTTTCCAGCCAGCACGGTGCGGTCGTAGCCGAGTGAAGCGGAGGAGTGGCGGAATGACCGTGAAATACGAGCCTCGAGATGCGGCAGGTAACTTACGCCGTGGAACTTCTCCACGCCGTAGGCTTGGCCGAGGATGGCCGCGATGAAGGGATCCACAGCCACCTGAATGAGGCGCTGCGACTCAACCCGGTATCCGCCGGCTGCCAGACCGATCTCCCATCGGCGTCCCAGTCGCGCCGAGTAGTTCAGCGCCACGCCGTGCATGTCGGATCGGCCGTAGCGGTTCTGAAAGTCGAAGTGGCCATAGGTATACGCACAGCCGATGGTCTGGTAACGCGTGAGGCGGTATGCGACGCTGCCGGTGGCGTGATACCCGTTGACGCCAATCAGGGCGGCCGAGCGCCGCCGCACTACGAACCCGCTCCCGCCAATGCTGAAGGAGAGACGCGCCGTGTACTGATGGACCAGCCGGGCCGTGCTCATCAGGGCCGTCGTCGGCGTGTCAAAGAGTTCGTTGGTCAGCAACCCGGACCAGGTGGGGTCGTTGGCGAACATGCCTCCACCATAGTAGGCGTCCATGGGCAGCCCGAAGGCGCGCGTGGAGCGCGTCGCGCTCTCGCCCAACATGATGCTCGTGCGCGACGTCAGCCGCCGGTCATAGGCCAGCATCAGGCTGTTGTCGAAGCCGTCATAGTAGCTGCGCTGCGTGTAGTGCCGCAGCGAGCCGCGGTAGTCCAGGCTCAGCACGCTCTCCTTGAACTGATGCGCTCCGGTCACCCCGAACATCGCTTCGACCCCGTAACCGTCCTGGTAGGCAACCTGCCCGTTCTGGTCCAGGCTGGCGGCTGCGAGGTTGCTGTCGTACATCCCGTTGACGGTCAGGAATGGCCGCAGGCGCAGCAGTTCCCCTCCGCCTCCGATACTGGGGCCTCCGCCGCGGCTGAGAATCGCCGGGCCGCCGTACTCGGATTCACGCTCCTGGGCCGCCGGCTCGACGGCTCCGGAG
Source organism: Bryobacteraceae bacterium (assembly GCA_050008815.1). Taxonomy (GTDB): domain Bacteria; phylum Acidobacteriota; class Terriglobia; order Bryobacterales; family Bryobacteraceae; genus JBEKLJ01. Next base: position 2,217 of record JBEKLW010000321.1, on the reverse strand, counting down.
GGTGCAGGTGGCGCCTCCTGGCCCAGCAGAGACGCGCCCATCAGCAGCACAACACCTAGGTGGCGATTCAAGGATTCTCCCTTCTCCAGGTATCCAAGGCCGGCCGTCGCTAGGGACGCACAATCCTGGCACCGGCAACCTCAAAGTCTGACTCGCGGGCCGAGGTTGTGTCAAGCAGACCGCAGACTGACGGTTGAACGTCCGGGCGTTGTATGATTCCGGTTGATGCGATCCCATACCGAGTACTTGACATTCAAAACGCGCAAACACCGCGACTACATCAACATCACGCCGCAGGTGGAGAGCGCTCTGGCCCAGAGCGGGATCCGGGAAGGGATGATTCTGGTCTCGGCCATGCACATCACTGCGGGCGTGTGGGTCAACGATGCTGAGGACGGCCTGATCGCGGACATCGACGAGTGGCTCGAGCAACTGGCGCCCTTCCGCCGCGAGTACCGCCACCACCGCACCGGCGAGAGCAACGGCGACTCGCACCTGAAGAGCCTGCTGGTCCACCACCAGGTGGTCGTGCCCGTCACCAACGGCCGGCTCGACTTCGGTCCCTGGCAGCAGATCTACTACGCTGAGTTCGACGGCCAGCGGCCCAAGCGCGTCGTCATCAAGGTTATGGGAGAATGAGCGGCGCCAGCCCGACCTTCTCACACGCCTTCGGCTGCGGCCTGCGGGAGGCCGGCATCTTCTCGAGTTGCGCTCGGCCGGCGTCCTCACAAGAACCGGGTACAGACAGCCACTTTTCGTTTGTGCGAGTTCGTTGTCTTCAGCGAACCTGGAGCGCGAAAAGTGGTGTCTGGCCCCGGTTCTTGCTTACGCCTCCAGACGCCGGCCGTCGCGCGGCGCCTCGCTTCGAAGGGTGTGAGAAGATCGGGCTAGGTGAAAGGGAGCCGCTCTTGCCGGCATAACGTCTGAGGGGGGTGATTATGACCAAAACGGTCCTTTGCTTTGCTCTGGCGGTTGCGGCCGGCCTGGCGGCCGAGCTGCCGATCAGAGAGGTCGTTCTCTTCAAGAACGGCATCGGTTACTTTGTCCGCAGCGGCGAGCTGGCGGCTGGCAAGACGGCGCGGCTCGAGTTCCGGGCCGACGAGATGAACGACGTGCTGAAATCGTTGATGGTCGTCGACGAAGCCGGCGGCCAGATCGGCGGCCTGCGGTACGACTCCAGCGAGCCGCTGGAGAAGAAGCTGGAGCAGTTCCCGTTCAGGCTGGGCGCGGCGCAAGCCCTCACTGCTCTGCTCGATCAACTGAAGGGCGCGCGGGTGGAAGTGAAGACCGGCCCGGCGACTGCCTCCGGCCTGATCGTCGGCGCGCGCGAGGTCGCCCCCGGCGAAAGGCAGGCCCCGCGGCAGGAACTGACCCTGCTGGCCGACTCCGGGGAGCTCCGCACCCTGGATCTGGCCGGGATGACCGCTCTCACCTTCGCCGACCCGGCGCTCCGCCTCCAGTTCCAGCAGTACCTGGCCAACCTGGTCGCGGGGCGATCGAAGGAGAAGCGCAGTGTGTACATCGACTCCAGCGACGGCCAGGCCAGGCGGCTCAGGGTGGCCTACGTCGTGCCGGCGCCGGTGTGGAAGTCGAGTTACCGGCTGGTATTCGCCGAAACGGGCGAGCCCACCCTGGAGGGCTGGGCGATCGTGGACAACTCCAGCGGCGAGGATTGGACGAACGTGCGGCTGGCCCTGGTCTCCGGGAAGCCTGTGTCATTCATCTCGCGGCTTTACGAGCCCCGATGGGTGGGGCGAAGAGCGTTCGATCTGGTCGAAGGAGAGGCGGCCGCGCCGGAGGTGCACCGGGGCGGCATCGGTTCGGGCTCGGGTGGCGGCATAGGTCCCGGTAGGAGTGCGGGCGATGCCGGCGCTGTCGTCGGCGGCCTGTTAAGGATGCGGGCGGCCGCCGCGCCGGCTCCGCAAATGGCTGCCGAGATGAGTGAGATGGTCGAGGTGAGCGCCAGCTCGGTTGAGCTGTCGACGGAAGCGGCCGAGGCAGGCGAGCTGTTCGAGTACCGCTTCGGGACGCCGGTCACGGTGCGCCAGGGCGAATCCGTCATGCTGCCCTTCGTTCAGCAGAAGCTCGCCGCGCGCAAGCTGCTCGTCTACAGCGCCGGGGCAGGGGAGAACCCGCGCAACGCCGCCGAGATCACCAACAACACCGGCAAGACGCTGGACGGCGGGCCGGTCACGGTCTTCGACGGCAACACCTACG
>JBEKLW010000320.1:0-4086 GCA_050008815.1 Bryobacteraceae bacterium | reverse complement strand
TCTCAGCCACATCCTCATCGAATATAAGGGCGGCGGCACGAAGGAGCAGGCGGCGCGCGCAGTGCCAGAGGATGAGAAGGTGTATCCCGAGCCGGGCCGCTTCGGCACCATCCCGTCGTGGGGCATGTTCGCCCGCCACGTGCAGGGGCTCTCCCTCGACCACGTGGAGCTGCGCACGCTGACGGAGGATCTTCGTCCGGCCATCATCCTCGACGAGGTGAAGAACGCCGACTTCGATCACGTGAAGGCGCTGCCGTCGACCGGCGTGCCGACCGTGGTGCTGAAGAACGTCGACGGCTTCGCCGCGCACAACTGCCCCGGCCTGCCCGACACCCGCCGCGATCAGCCGGTGGCCGACGAGAAACTGTAATGGGTGAACGGCTGAAGCCTGACGGCAGCAGCAGATTCTACCGTTCGACTTTGTCGCCCTCGATCTCGACGCAGATCACATTGGCGAGCCGCCTTTGCTGAAGCTACGGCGAGCCGAGTCGGCTGACGCGCGCGAAAGGTTCAGCGACTGACTTGGTTGCCGTCGATCTCCACCGCGATGACGTTCGCCACGGGGTTGGGCGGGGTGCGGGGGATCGCCACCAGCACCGTGCCGTCCTGGGCGGTCTGCAGTTCGAGAGGCTGGCGCTCCGGATCGGCGAGCAGGTAGGCGCGCGTGACGCGGTTCTTGAAGTGCGGCAGCGCGAAGCTATCGCGGTACCACCTGAAGAGGATGAAGTAGAGCTTCCCGGGTTTCGTGGTGCAGCGCCAGTCGGTGCGGGCGAGGAAGACGGGTTTGCCCGCGCCATCGCGCAGGTTGGCGGCGTAGTCGCCGAGTTCCTCCCCGAAGGGTGTGCGGCCGGTGCCGTAGATCGCGTCGCCGTTGACCTTCAGCCAGCGGCCCACGGCGCGGAGGATTTCCACGCAGCGCTCCGGGATGACACCCTCGGCGGTGGGACCGACGTTGAGCAGGTAGTTGCCGCCCTTGCTCACGATGTCGGTGAGCTTGAAGATGATTTCGCCGGGCGACTTCCAGTCGTCGTCGTCCTGCTTGAATCCCCACGTATGATTGATGGTTGCGGGCGTCTCCCAGGCGCCGGCCATCGGCTGGTCGGGGATGGCGTTGTCGCCGGTGCTCTGGTAGTCGCCCTCGGCGCCCAGCCGGCCGTCGATCAGGCAGTCGGGCTGGAGCGTGCGCACGAGATCGGCGAAGCGCTGGGCGCGGTCGCCGACGTTCATCATGCGCGGCGTGTCGAACCACACGAGACAGACCGGACCGTAGTTGGACAGCAGCTCGCGCACCTGCGGTTCGGCCTTGGCGCGGAGATACTGATCGAAATCCTTTTTGTCGTCGGGACCGAAATCCCAGGTGTTGCCGGCGCCGTTGGGTTCGTGCCAGTCCTGCGCTTGGGAATAGTAGAAGCCGAGGCGCAGGTTGCGGCGCTCGCAGGCCCGGGCGAGCTCCTTGAGCACGTCGCGATGGAACGGCGTGGCGTCGACGACATTGTAGGAGCTGACCTTTGACTCGAAGAGCGCGAAGCCGTCGTGGTGCTTCGAGGTGATGACCAGGTATTGCATGCCGGCGTCCTGGGCGACCCGCACCCAGGCGTCGGCGTCGAACTTCACCGGGTTGAACCGCGCGGCGAGCTGCTCGTATTCGCGCACGGGGATCTGGGCGCGGTTCATGATCCACTCGCCGATGCCGGCCACGGGCCGGCCCTTCCACTCACCGGCGGGAATGGCGTAGAGGCCCCAGTGAATGAAAAGGCCGAACTTCGCCTCGTGAAACCAGGCGAGGCGCTGCTCCCGGGCGGTGTCGGCTGGAGGCGGCACGGGCTGATGGTCAGCGGCGGAGAGGCGCAGGGAGGTTGCGATCATGACACCAAAAAAACCGGCGCGGAAAGCCGCCGGTGCGAGAGAGCGGATGAATTTCATGGCGCGGGCGGGGTGAGTGAAGCGATAGCGCGAAGATGGGCGCGAGGTGCGCGACCGGTTAATGCGAGGGATTGGCCGGACTGTGACGCAGGGTGGGGCCGTCGACCCACGCCGCAGGAATCGTCGTGGTCGAGGGGATCTCCGGCACTCCGTACTCGTTGCGGTGGATCTGGGCGATCAGCAGTTCGACGCCACGCACGCCCAGCAGCCACGGCTGCAGATCGAGACCGGCGCAAGGCACCACGTTCACCATGATGTTAAGGCAGCAGAAACCGTGGGTGCGCGGCACGCTGGCGCCGCAGGACTGCATCCACTCAATCGCCTCGGCGCGATGACAGAGCACCACGTCGGGCTTGGCGCTTTCAAACCAGGGGACGAAATTCGACCGGGTGATCTCCGGAACGATCAGGGGCGGCAGCCAGGAGAAGACGTCGTGATGGTTGTGATAGACCTGGAAGGCCGCCTCCCAGCGGTAGAGCAGTCTTGCGTCGTGGTGCTGGGTGAGCACCAGCCCGGGACGACGATAGCCGAGCGCGTGCAACCGCTGGAGGGTCGTCATCATCGAGCGGTAGTGATCGGAGCACACCGAGTGCAGCGCCGGATGCTCGATGATGTAATCGGCATACACGCCCGCATAGCGCGTCCAGTCCAGCTGCGACAGGTCCGGGCTCTCGCTGGCGGGCAACAGGAACACGCCGTGAATGCCGCGCGATTGCAGGATGGCGTCGAGCCGCGTGATGGAGATGTCATTTTGACCGATGACAAAGGACTCGATCTTGAAACCCAGCTCGACGGCGCGTTCGCCCGCGCCGCGGGTCAGCTCGCGGTGAAAGGGCGCCGCGTTCGCGGGCCGCCGGTCGGGGCTGTCGAGGTCGATCACGGCGATCACGCCGCGGAAGGTGCCGGAGCGGGAGCGCCGCATCTCGGACATGAGTGCCCCGGCGAGCGGATTGTGGCGGTAGCCGACCTCGCGGGCGGCCTTGAGCACTCGCTCGCGCGTTGCGGCTTTCACGCGCGGGCTGTTCCGCAGCGCTTCCGAGACGGTGGTGTGGGAAAGGCCCAGCGAGCGGGCGAGCTCTCGCAGGGAGGGGTTGGGGCGCATGGAGTCTTACTGTCAGATGCTTAGCGGATCGCGGCCTTTGGCAAGCCCTGTTTCAGGGTAGTGGTTTCTTTGCGCCCCGCGGGACACCGTCCCAAACTTCCATCCCACGCTTTGAATTATGAGATGGTCACCATTTGCTCTTGTTGCCTGAATGCCGGTCGCCCCACTGGCGCCGGACCAAAGATCGCGGAGATCAGATTCTTACCCCCTAAAAAACCATGAAGGCCCCGTCCTCGTTTGTGGCGTTGTGGTTCCCACCGGCGGAGGATGGGACCGGACTAATGTCAAGGCACCTATGAGTGGAATCCACATTATCGATCTCGTGGTGATCGCGGCTTACCTCGTCGGCATTCTGTATTTGGGCAAGCGGTCGTCCCACACGACGGGAAGCGAGGAGGGGTTCTTTTTGGCCGGCCGCAAACTCGGCAAGCTGTACCAGTTCTTCCTCAACTTCGGCAACGCCACCGACGCCAACGGCGCGGTGAGCACGGCGACGCTGGTCTACCAGCAGGGCGCCTCCGGGGTGTGGCTCGCTTTCCAGACGATCTTCATGAACCCCTACTATTGGTTCATGAACATGTGGTTTCGCCGGGTGCGCCTGGTGACGGTGGCGGAGCTGTTTGAAGAGCGCCTGGGCAGCAACAACCTGGCGAAGATCTACGCCCTCTACCAGGTCAGCTACGTGATCCTGTTCATCGGCTGGGGCAATCTCGTGGGCTACAACGTCACCGCGTCGCTTCTGCCCAAACCCGAGTCGGCTTGGACCACCGAGGAGCGGCGCTACGTCGAGATGTACCGCGAGTACCGCAAATTGGAGCCCTTGGCCCAAGCCAGCACCCTGACTCCCGAACAGCGGGTGGAGTTCGCCAAGTTGAGCGACCTCTATGTGCGCAAGCAGCTGCACTCTTACGTCTCGTATATCAAGCCTTGGATGTTCTATGCCGCCTTCACCCTCGTGGTCAGTTTCTACCTGTGGATGGGCGGCATGACCGGCACCGCACGCAACGAGATCTTCCAGGGCCTGCTCATCGTCACCTTCTCGATCATCCTGATTCCTTTCG
>JBEKLW010000032.1:0-11110 GCA_050008815.1 Bryobacteraceae bacterium | reverse complement strand
TTGCGCGAGCGGTCCCCGTGGTACATGCCGTGCAACTGCGGCACCGTCTGGTGGCTCTCGTCGATGACGATCAGCGCGTCGTGCGGCAGGTAATCGAGCAGCGTCGGCGGGGCCTCGCCCGGCAGCCGCCCCGAGAAGTGCCGCGAGTAGTTCTCGATGCCGTGGCAATAGCCGATGGTGCGGATCATCTCCAGGTCGAACATCGTCCGCTGCCACACACGCTGCGCCTCGATGAGCTTTCCCTGCTTCTCCAGCTCGGCGTGCCACGACTGAAGCTCCGCCTCGATCGACTTCAGCGCCTGCTCCCGCGTCTGCTCGCTCATCACGTAGTGCGTCTTCGGATACACCGGCAGCCGCAGGTAGGTCTGCCGCACCTGGCCCAGCAGCGGGTCGATCTGCGAGAGGCTCTCGATCTCCTCGCCCCACAGCTCGATCCGGTAGGCGTAGTCGTCGTAGGTCGGGTACAGCTCGATCACGTCCCCGCGCACCCGGAACGTCCCGCGCCGGAAGTCCGCGTCGTTCCGCTCGTAGAGCATCTCCACCAGCCGCCGCGTAATCTGCTCGCGCTTGATCTTCTGCCCCTTCTCGAGCATCAGCAGCATGCCGTAGTAGGCCTCCGGCGACCCCAGCCCGTAAATGCACGAGACGCTCGCCACGATCACCGCGTCCCGCCGCTCGAACAGCGACTTGGTCGCCGACAGCCGCAGCTTGTCCAGCTCGTCGTTGATCGTGGCCTCCTTCTCGATGTAGACGTCGCTCGAAGGCAGGTACGCCTCGGGCTGGTAGTAGTCGTAGTAGCTGACGAAGTACTCCACCGCGCTCGACGGGAAGAACGTGCGGAATTCGTGATAGAGCTGCGCCGCTAGCGTCTTGTTGTGCGCCAGCACCAGCGTCGGCCGGTCCACCCGCTCGATCACCTTCGCGATCGTGTAGGTCTTGCCCGACCCCGTCACCCCCAGCAGCACCTGGTGCGGCTCGCCGTCCAGAAGCCCGCGGACAAGCTGGTCGATCGCCTGCGCCTGGTCCCCGCGAGGCTGGTAGTCGACTCCAATCCGGAAACCCACAATCTCAGTTTAGGCTTGTGGCTTGTGAAAGAACTTGGGGAAACTCCGCTCCAGCTCCACGTTGAACTCGCAGCCCAGGAAGGCGATGATCGCCAGCAGGTACATCCACACCACCAGCAGGATCACCGTGGCGATGCTGCCGTACATCACGTTGTAGTCGGCCAGGTGCCGTGCGTACCAGGCGAACGACGAGGTCGCCGCCAGCCACAGGACGGTGGCCAGCACCGCCCCCGGCCACACCGCGCGCCAGCGCTGGGGCCGGTTCGGCCCCACGTAGTAGAGGATCGACGCGCCCAGCACGAGCGCACCCAGCGCAATCAGGTACCGCACCACGCTCCCGATCACCGCCACCGAGCCCCGTAGTTCCGCACCCGCCGGAACCAGCCCCAGCCACCAGACGATCGAGCGCTCGGCGAACGCGCCGAAAAGCACCAGCGCGGAGGCCACCAGCACCGGAATCGCCGCCAAGAATACCAGCAGAATCGCAACCAGCCACTCCTTGAGCAGCGGCCGCCCGCTCGGCGGCATCCGGTAGGCCACGTGGAACCCCTGCATCAGGCTCCCCGTCACGCCCGAGCCCGCCCAGACCGACACCAGCGCGCCCGCAATCGGCACCAGCACCGGCGGCCGGCCCTTGGTCACGAAGTAGTCGAACACCAGGTCCTGCGTCCCCGGCGGCAGGATCTGGGAAAGGAAACCGGAAATGGCATCGGCGACGAACTCGGCCCTGGCACTCACCAGGATCATCGCCACGGTGGCCAGCAGCGGGAAGAATGCCAGCAGCGCCGAGTAGGCCGCGCCCTTGGCGTAGCCCGAGGCGTCGTTGCGGTAAGCCGCGACGAAGGCGCGCCCGACTGCCGCCCAGACCCGCCTCACCGCGCGCGTCCCCTTCTCCTGCCGCCGCGCGGCACGTCCGGGCTGGCCGCTGCCGCCGCCCGCAGCGCCGCCACGAGCAGCGGCACGCTCGGAATCGCCAGCAGCCTTGTGGAGGCATCCGGCGGCCCGTCCATGACGTTGCGGCCGTTAATGAGGATCGTCGGCGAGGCGCACCCGCGGGCGCGCGCTGGAGCGGCCGGCCAAGCCGGGTTCCATTCAGTCCAGCGCTGTGAAACACGCGCTCCCAGGAGCGCCCAGGCCAGATTGGCCCGCGCCGCCGCCACGTGCGGGCATCCCTCCTCGTAGACCAGCTCAATCAGGATCACGCTGCTTCCATCCTAATCCGCGCCGCCTGAGGTGTGGAGCGGCCTCTCCGGGCCGCCCTGCCGGCCTTCCCGCCGGCATCGGGCGGCTGCGGCCACGCCGGGCGTTCCAGGCCCAGAGCACGCTTCGCGCCGCATTTGGTCACAGGCCATGATCCCGGGTCACAGAATCGCCGGTTCGGGCCGATAAGAGGCGTCGGGAGCTTCCGTGCCTTCTGTGTCAACGTCGGGCAGTCGGGTGCGCCGGCTGGCGGTCACGCTGCTACTCTGTTCCGTGGCGAGCGCGGCCGCCGGGCCGTCCCCCGCGGCTGGCAGAACAACACCGCCTCTGACGCCCATCGAAGCGCTCCGCGCGCGCAACCGGTTCCCGCCCGGCACTCCGGTGTGCGCGCGCGGAACCGTCACCTATGTCGACGACATCAACGGGTTCCTTTACTTCCAGCAGGGCCCAGCCGGCCTGCGAGTGGACAATCGCAGCCGGTTAGCGCTGCACCCCGGCGAGCTAGTGGAGATCTGTGGCCTGGCCGGACCCGGAGAACAGGCTCCCACGCTCGTGCAGCCCAGGGCGACTGTCTTGGGCACGCCAGGCATGCCCGCGCCGGTGGCAGCCAGCCCGGCGGACCTTGGCACAGATCACCTCGATGGCGTTTGGACGGAAGTCCGCGCCGTGATCCGAACTGCGCTCATCGAGCGCACTAGCCGCCTCGGCATGGACATCGACGTGGATGGCATACGGCTTCGGGTCCATGTCGTGGAGTACCCAGGGGTGCCCTACCGCGATCTCCCCGACGCGACAGTCCGGCTCAGGGGTGTGATCACGACCGCTTCGGATCTAAATGGCAGGCGGGTTGCCGCCGACGTTTGGACGCAGGACTTCCGTTTTGTCACAGTCGAGGTTCCCGCTCCAGCGGCGGACACTTTGCCCAAGATGTCCGTCGGCCAGCTCAAGCGTATGGCGCCCGCCAGCGTGCCGCGGCATCGCGTATTGCTCCGGGGACGAGTGCTGGCGGTGGGAGCCGAGCGTGGACTTCGTTTCACCGACGCCGCCGGCGAGGCAGGAGTTATCACGTCGCCCGCCGAACCTCTCTATGTGGGAACCGAGGCTGTCGTGATCGGATTCCCAGCCATCCACTCCGGCACCTTGGTCATCGAGGATGCTGTTGTCCGGCCGGGTGCGAACTCACCCAGGCGGCAGCTTCGCCTCCTCACCACGGCTGCGGAAGTCCACGCTCTGCCGCCCGAGGAGGCGGGGGCGGGGTATCCCGTCAAGCTGCGCGCCACCGTCACCTATTACGATCCCGTTCAGATGCCTCTGTTCGTGCAAGACCGCACTACCGGCATCTTCATCGATCTGCGCGGCAAGCCGGCCCCGCGTCTCAAACATGGTCAGGAGGTTCAAATTGACGGCTCCAGCGCGCCGGGCGACTTTGCCCCTGTCGTTAGGGCGTCAAGAATCACCATACTGGGACCCGCGAGCATGCCGCCACCCGATGCACCCGGCATTGACGGGCTGTTGAGGGGCGAGTTTGACAGCCGGTGGGTGGAGGCAACAGGTGTGGTGCACTCGGTCGGCCAGGAGTCCTACCATGCCGTGCTGGAAATCGTCGAGGGCACGCACAGGTTCAGGGCCCACCTCCTTGTGCCACCATCCACGCTGATGGATCTTGTCGACGCGCGGGTCCGGGTCCGCGGCGTCTGCGCCACACTGTTCAATCAAAAACGGCAACTCTTCGGTATCCAGTTGTACGTCCCTGATCGGGGCCAGGTGACTTTACTCGAGCCGGGAGTGAAGGACCCCTTCTCTCTCCCGGCACAAAGCGTCGGGTCCCTCATGCAGTTCTCTCCCGAGTCGGCTGGACACCGGGTCCACATTCGCGGCGTCGTAACACTGCGGCAGATGAGTGGCTTGGTCTACGTCGAGGATGCAACCGGCGCCGCGCAGGTGCGCCTGGCCGGTTCTCAGCCCGTCGAACCCGGCGACGTGGTGGACGCCATCGGGTTTGCCGCTATCGGACAGCTCACGCCCGTGCTGGACCGCGCCGAGGTGCGGATCGCCCGCTCGGGGGCCCGAGTCGAGCCCGCCCGTCTGACGGCCGCCGAGGCCCTGGGAGGTGAATACGACTCGCATCTGGTCCAGATGAACGCGACCGTCGTTGACCATCTGACCACTTCCACCGAGCAGGTGCTCATCCTTCAGGCCGGGAATACGATGTTCAACGCCCATCTCGATCATGCGCTGGGACACCTCTCCTGGCCGAGAAACGGCGCGACCGCGCGACTCACCGGCGTCTGCTCCGTCCAGGTCGAAGAGGGGCGCCCAGTGGCTTTGCCGAAGGCCTTCCGCCTGTACTTGCGGTCACCGGCCGACATCACGGTCTTGCGCGACGCTCCGTGGTGGACCACGCGCACCGGATCGCAACTGATAGCCATCATGGCCATCTCCTCCCTGGTCACCTCGGCTTGGGTCTTCATGCTTCGCCGCCGCGTCCGCAAGCAGACGCTGCTCATCCAGAAGCAGCTCGAGGAAGAGGGGGTTCTCAAGGAGCAGGCGCAAGCGGCCAGCCGCGCCAAGAGCGAGTTCGTCGCCAACATGAGCCACGAAATCCGCACCCCCATGAACGGCGTAATCGGGATGCTGTCTCTGGCACTCGAGACCAAGTCGGCCGCCGACCAGCGTGATCATCTGGACGACGCACTGGCCTCGGCGCGCTCGCTCATGCACCTGTTGAACGAGATCCTCGACCTCTCGCGGGTTGAAGCCGGCCGAATGGAGTTGGAGCAGGTTCCGTTTTCGCTGCCTGAGGCCATAAAACAGGCCACGAAAACCATGCTGCCCCGGGCGACGGAGAAGAAGCTGACTCTCACGGTCCACTGTCACCCTGAGACTCCGGAATGGGTCGTTGGAGATCCGGTCCGCCTTCGGCAGGTCCTCATCAATCTGCTGGGAAACGCGGTGAAGTTCACCGACCATGGTGAAGTCTCAGTAAGCGCCGAGCCGCTGCCCGGCTCACCGCAGGGTTTGGGCGTTCAGTTCTCCGTGAGCGACACCGGCATCGGAATCGCGCCGGGGAAACAGCGCCTCATCTTCGAGCCGTTCCGGCAGGCCGACGGTTCGACGACCCGCAGGTACGGAGGGAGCGGACTGGGGCTGGCCATCTGCGCCCAGCTTGTTTCTATGATGGGCGGGCGGATCTGGGTCGAGAGCGAGCCTGGCCGGGGCAGCCATTTTCACTTCACGATCCAATTCGCGCCCGTCGAGGCCGCCGAGGTCCCGCGGGGCGTGCACGCTGCCGTCAAATCCACTGGCTCGTCTCCGCCCGCGCCCAGCCTGCGAATTCTGCTGGTAGAGGACAACCGCATCAACCAGAAGATCGCAACCCGGATGCTCGAGAGCCACGGACATCGCGTCACGACGGCCGAGAACGGCAGGCAGGGCGTGGATCAGTTCCGCACCGGCGGCTTCGATGTGATTCTGATGGACGTCCAGATGCCGGAGCTGGATGGACTCGAAGCTACCCGGGCCATCCGCGACCTCGAAGCTGGCACGGGGAGCCGCATCCCGATCATCGCCATGACCGCTCACGTCATGAAGGGCGACCGCGAGCGCTGCCTGGAGGCCGGCATGGACGGTTACCTCTCCAAGCCCATGGCCGCGGAAGATCTGCGCCAGGCGATCCTCGACGCGGTGGGCTGCTGCTAGCGCCTTCAGAGCTGAAGTGCGGCCGGCGGCGGGCCAGCGGCTCTGCCCGGCGGTTCCCCTCAGCCCGGTCTTCTCGCACCGTCCGAAGCGAGGCGCCGCTTCCGCGCGAACCCGTCCAGGGCGATCCAGCCGATTGCGCCCAGCAGCCCCCCCCAGGAGATGATCCTCGCGATCCGCATCTCCGTCCCGCCGTCGTAGCTCAGCTCGATTGCGCATTGCCCCTCGCACCGCGCCTCGACGGCCAGTTGACCCAGATGGTCGCCGAACAGGCGCCGCGCCTCGCCGTTCACCGTGGCGTGCCAGCCCGGGTGATAGCTCATCTGCACCGAGACGATCTGATCGCGGGCCAGCGGCGCCCGAATCACCGCCTCGTGCTGGCTGCGCCACCTCATCTCGGCGAGGGGGAGCGACGGGTCCTCGAGCGCGCGCACGTAGTGCCGGACCGGCTCGATATCCAGTCCGTTCTCCGGCGGCCGTGGCGGCAGGTCGGCTGCCCGGATGACGTGCGCCAGCGACGGCGAGCGCCGCGGCACACCGTATATCACATCGTCGCCGTCGCGCCACAGCTCCGGCAGCAGCCCCTCGAACTTCCTCGGGTTGCGGAAGTCCCTGAACGGCGCCGGGCTGTGCGGGCCGCTCACGGTCACCGCATCCACGCCCATCCCGCATCAGCAGCACCGCCACCTCTCCTTCACGCGCGCCGGCGTTCTCACCCGTTACGATCTGGTAGTAGAACGACTCGAACACCGGGCTAATGACCGCTGGGTAGAACCCGCCCCGGAATTGCGCCACGTCGGTGAACGCATTCAGGAAGAACCCAGCCGATCCGACCGCCAGCACGCGCCCGCCCCCCACGTTCCCTTCAAGCCACTTCGCTTCGCGGTATTCGATCCGCTGCCGGATGTCAATCGCGCTCTCGAGCCGGCGCCCGTTATTCCGGTACCGGATGGCCGAATACGCCAGGAACAGACCCACGGCACAAGCGATCGCCACCCGCGCGCGGGGCCCCAGGCGTGTGAACACCAGCAGGGCGGCGAACGCCGCCGCCAGCGCAATCCCCATCTCCATCTCCAGGTGGATCCGCTTGGCCTGGGGCAGGATTTGGACCTGCGTCCATCCGGCGGCGAGCGTCAGCCACGCGTTCGGAATCAGGAACAGCACCGCGAACGTCAGGAAGCGGGGCGCGGCCAGCCGCCGCAGGATCCACAGCGCCAGCAGGAACACCGCCATGGCAAGCGCAATCGAACTCCACCATGCGAGCGGCGGCGCCACCGCGCCGCCCTCCAGCATCTCGTTGCGCCGCATGGTCTCGACAGTCGATGGCGGAATCCACGGACACGCGATCACGTACGCCAGCAGGGCCACCCCCGCTGAGGCCAGCCAGTCTCTCCATCGCAGCCCAGTCGCCGCCAGGCACGCTGCCACCCCCAGCCCCGCCGCAAACGCGCCAATCCAGTTCGTCAGGGCCACCGCAGCCAGCGCCAGCGCCGCCAGCAGCCACCAGCCGGGCCGTCGCTTCTCCAGAGCGACGATGAGCGCCAGCAGCGCCAACGGCAGCAGCGTCATCGCAAGCACGTGCGGCCCCTCGCCGTATCGCACCAGCGCCTGGAGACGCCGCCCGTGCCAGATACCGCCCACGTCCTGCCGCACCGCCGGGATCAGCCACGCTGACGGCGACGTTACCGAGTAGAGCAGCGCCGCTGCGAACGCGCACACGCGCGACCGGCTGAGCTTCAAGGCCAGCAGGAACAGCGTCACCGGCCCCAGCGCATAGGAAACGGCCGTGAACGCATGATACCCAAGCGCCGGCGTAAGGCCGAGCGCCTTGGACAGAATCGCAACCAAAAAGTGGTGCAGCGGCGGATACGTGTTCTGATACGGCACGCCTCCGTACCACAGCGGAAACCAGGACAGATCCGGCCAGTACTTCAGGATGTAGCGGCTCAGCCCGATGTACACGCCTTCGATCGAGTCCATGTGGGCGATGAACTCCGCCGTCAACAGCCCGCGCGCAATCCAGAGGTTCAGGGCGAAGAGGATCGCCGCCAGCGCGGCAGTCTTCAAGCGTCTCGGCACAGCTCGCCTATTATGCCATCAGCCGCCGGCGGTTAGCCCGATCTTCTCACACCATTCGAAGCGAGGCGCCGCGCGCGGCCGGCAGATTCAAGGCGCGCGACGGCCGGCGTCCGGAGGCGGACGCAAAAACCGGGGCCAGAGCAAAAACCGGGGCCAGACACCACTTTTCGCGCTCCAAGCTCTCTGAAGACAACGAATTCGCACACGCGAAAAGTGGCTGTCTGTACCCGGTTTTTGCGTGGACGCCGGCCGAGCGCAACTTGAGAAGATACCGGCCTCCCGCAGGCCGTAGCCGAAGGCGTGTGAGAAGATCGGGCTAGCCCTCAGCGCCGCTCGACCAACAGCTCCACTTGTTCCAGCCTCGCCCGCTGCAGCTGCGCTTGCAGGCTCGAGTAGCGCAGCAGGCCCGCGCTCTCGCGCAGGCGCGCCGCCGCGGCTCGCGGGATCTGGGCCGCGTAGCGGTCCGCACGGTCGGAGTACGAGTACCCGGCGTAGCGCGGCGCCGCCGCCGCGGCCACCTCCATCAGCACGTCCCAGAAGCGCTGCCGCCGCAACCACCGCCGCTCGCTCGCGGCCTCGCGCGAGATCTCGATCCGCGTCCCCGGTCCGCGCAGCACTGCCCGAACGCAGCCCTCGGGAGCGAACCGCCGCTCCGGCTCGGGATCCGGGAACGTCGCCAGCACCGCCTGGATCGCCTCGCGCCCGGCGGCGAACCCCTGCCAACGGAACCGCGAAGCGCCGCTCACCAGCGTCCCGCGCAGCAGCAGCTCGCCGATCCGCGCCGCATCCTTGCCCGTGACCCCGAGGAGCGCCTCGATCAGCTCGTCGGCCCGCATCTCCCGCACCACGACCGGCGTGATGGCGGCGTACCCGGCCTCTTCCGAGCTGATCTTGACGCGAATCCTCTCCGGCAGCTCCATCTACGGAAGATCCTCGCCTCGCCCGATCTTCTCACACCGTTCGAAGCGAGACGCCGCGCGAGGCCGGTAGATTCAAGGCGCCCGAAGGCCGGCGTCCGGAGGCGTAAGCAAGAACCGGGGCCAGCCACCACTTTTCGCGCTCCCGGCTCGTCGAAGACAACGGATTCACGCAAGCGAAAAGTGGCTGTCTGTACCCGGTTCTTGCGTGGACGCCGGCCGAGCGCGACTTGAGAAGATACCGGCCTCCCGCAAGCCGCAGCCGAAGGCGCGTGAGAAGATCGGGCTAGAATTGTAGGGGCCCCGCCCCTGCATGAGTCCGCTTGCCTCACTGATCCGCGAGGAAATCGCACGCGACGGTCCGATCCCCTTCCGCCGCTTCATGGAGCTCGCGTTGTACCACCCCGAGCACGGCTACTACCGCCGCCCGCGCGAGCGGTTCGGCCGTTCCGGGGACTTCTTCACCGCCGAGCAGCTTCAGCCCGTCTTCGGCGCGCTCATCGTTGCGCGCCTGCGCGAGCTGTTCGACCAGCTCGGCCGCCCCGCCGATTTCACCGTGGTCGAGCTTGGCGCCGGCCGCGCCCAGATGGCCGCAGCCTTCTCCGAGTGGCGCTACCTGCCCGTGGACCTCGCGAGCGGCGCGCTCCCGGAGCGCTTTACCGGCGTTGTCTTCTCCAACGAGTTCTTCGACGCGCTTCCGGTCCACGTCGCCATCCGTCGGGGCGGCGTGTTCCGCGAACTCTCGGTCGGATGGAGCGGCCAGCGGTTCGCTTGGGTCGAGGACCGGCCCGTCGGCCCGGAGTTGGAGGAGTACATCGCCGCCTGGCTGCCCCTCCGCGAGGATACGGCCCTGGTCGAGGTCAACCTGGAAGCGCTCCGCTGGATCGAGCGCATCGCGCGCTCGCTCGAGCGCGGCTTCGTCTTCACCATCGACTACGGCTACACCAGCCGCGAATCGGTCCGCTTCCGCCAGGGCACGCTTATGGGGTATCGCCGCCATGCAGCGCTGGAGGATGTCCTCGAGGAGCCCGGCGGCCGCGACATCACCGCCCACGTCTGCTTCACCGCGCTCGAGGAGCACGGCCGGCGGCACGGTCTCGAGCCGGTCCGCTTCGAGACGCTTGCCCGAACGTTCCTGGCCTGCGGCGAGCACGCCTTCGCCGCCGCGCTGGCCGCCCCCACCGCCGCCGAAGAGACCCGGCGCCGTCTCCAGTTGAAGACGCTCCTCTTCGGCCTGGGCGAAACCTTCCGCGTCCTCGTCCAACGCAAGCTGCGCGACGGCGGCTGACGCTGCGGCCCCAACACGCCGCCGTTTGGCGACGCAGGGCCGCTGCGGCGTGAGCCGCGCAGCCGGGCGGACAGCGCCGCCAGCCGACGTTCAACCGGAGGGAACTTCAAGCGGGGAGTGCGTGGAAACTAAAAAGGCCCCGACAGCTCGGGGCCTGGGTGAGAACTTGATTCTGCTGCTGTGAGGCGCTTACTTGCCCTTTTTCTTCGGGGCGGCCTTCTTCTTCGCAGCCTTCTTGGTGGCGTTCTTCATCGATCGATTCTCCCTTGACATCAGAATCTGCAATCTCGGAAAGATCGCAGTGTGATTCATATATAAGGTTCTTCCGGCCGAAAGTCAAGAGAAAAATGCAGTGGCGGAGTCTCGCCTGCCCGCCTCCGCCCCCCGAACGTGGACCAGCAGAATTGTTTTCGCCGCTCCAGCGCGCGTCGCGTCGCGTCGCGTTCTTGCGAAGCGGCTTGCCGATACGCCCCGCGCCGGGGCTATCATCGGGAGAAATGAAGCGCTGCGTCTGGATCGTCCTCGCTCTCGCGCTGCTCCTGGCCGGTTGCGCGAGGAAGAAGCATGCGCGGGTTCCGCCCGCCGCGCCGCGCCCCGCGGCCGTGCCGCGCATCGGCGACGAGGAAACCGGCGTCGCAAGCTGGTACGGGCATCCGTACCACGGCCGCCGGGCATCCAGTGGCGAGATCTACGACATGGAGAAGCTAACCGCCGCCCATCGCACGCTGCCGTTCGGCGCCGAGGTCCGCGTGCGCAACCTCACCAACGACCGCACCGTGGATGTGCGCATCAACGACCGCGGCCCCTTCGTCGGCGACCGCATCATCGACCTCTCCCGCGCGGCGGCGCGTCAGATCGGCATGCTC
>JBEKLW010000319.1:0-4102 GCA_050008815.1 Bryobacteraceae bacterium | reverse complement strand
AGCCCCGTAACCGACCCCCTGGGGCAGGAGCTCAGCGCCCTGGGGGACCAGGGCGAGCCCGCGCCCGCCACCCTCTCGCCGGCGGTCCGGGCGACCTACCTGGGCGACCTGCGCGCCCCGCCCGGGAACCGGCTGGAAGCCTTACGCGGGGACAGGAAGGGCCAGCACAGCATCCGCATCAACGAACGGTTTCGCGTGGTGTTCGTGTGGCGGAACGGGAATGCGCACGAGGTTCAGATCGTCGATTATCACCGGCGGTGAGGCGGTGTGAAAGGAGGCCGGATGCCACTGAGTGCAATGAATCCTTCAGGGTGGAACATCCACCCCGGGGAGATACTGAGGGAGGACTTCTTAAAGCCGCTGAAGCTGACGCCGTACGAACTCGCCAAACGGCTGCGCGTCCCCGCGCCGCGGATCAACGACATCGTTCTGGAGAGGCGCGGCGTGACCGCGGACACAGCTCTGCGGCTGGCGCGCTACTTCGGGACGACGGCCGAGTTCTGGATGAACGCGCAAGCCTTCTTCGAGGTTCAAGGGGCCAGGCGGAGGCTGGACCGGGTGCTGCGGCGGATCGAGCCGCGCCGGGCTGCGTGAGGTGGCAGGCTCCTCTCACAAACGGGTGGCTCAGATGTGGAAGCGAGTCATAGTCGGCGCGATTCTGGCGGCGGCTGCGGTCGCGGCGCTGGTCCACTATCGCGAGTCCCAACCGCTGCGGTTCGCCCGCCTGCTGTGGGGGCGCAACGAGCGGTGCTCGCTCGGTGACGTCTGGCGCTCGCTCGAGGCCAATCAGCGGCTCTGGGAGCGGATTGGCGAGATTGCCGAGGGCATGAAGCAGATCGAGTCCGACCCCGCCGGATTCGAGCTGATCGAGGCCGGGCAGCAGCGCTTCTGGGTCCCAGGCGGGAACCAGACGGGCTTGGCCGAGATGCTGGGTGAGCAGGAGGCCGAGGTCTACGGCGCCGGAGGCCGGGGCGTGCGTCCCGGCGACGTGGTGCTGGATTGCGGCGCCAACGTCGGCGTCTACACCCGGCACGCGCTGGATGCCGGGGCGCGCCTGGTGGTGGCCATCGAGCTGGCGCCCGAGAACCTCACCTGCCTGCGCCGCAACTTCGCTCCCGAAATCGACGCCGGCCGCGTCATAGTCTACCCGAAGGGCGTCTGGGACCGCGACGACGAGCTCCAACTGAGCACATCCCGGCTGTCGGGGGGCGACTCCGTGGCGCTACAGGTTCCTGGGAGCAGGCAGGGACCAAGGGTGCCGCTGACGACAATCGACAAGCTGGTGGAGGAGCTGCGCCTGGAGCGCATCGACCTCATCAAGATGGACATCGAGGGTTCTGAACGGCGCGCACTGGCCGGCGCCAGACAGACCGTGGCGCGCTTCCGCCCGCGCCTGGCGATCAGCCTGGAGCACGAGCCGGACGACGCCGAGGCCATCCCCGCTCTGGTGCGGAAGCTCTGGCCGGAGCTGAAAACCGAGTGCGGCCCCTGCGTCTGGGTTCACACCGCGCTGGTGAACCGGGCGGCGCCGGACGTGCTCTTCGCCGGGCCGGTCAGTCCGCGCTGACGATTAGCCCGGATGGTCCACCACGATCGTGGCGGGTTGAATCCCCAGCCGGAATCCGCTACCTTGTAGCTGGAGGAATGGCCGAGCGGTTGAAGGCGGCGGTCTTGAAAACCGTTAGTGGGGTGACTCACTCGGGGGTTCGAATCCCTCTTCCTCCGCCAGTGTCAAGGCGGTCCGTGATCAATGGTCCCATGTCCGCCGGGCACAGACTGCAATCAACTGATTCTGTGCAGGTTTTTCCAAACTGCCTGGTCGCCTAGGTGCGCGATCAGCACGTCCACCGCCGGACCGCTCGCGATTCCCTCCAGCCCGGATGTTTTACCACGATCGTAGCGAGGCGCGATGAGAGGACTGCAGATACAAGGCGCGCGAAGGCCGGCGCCCGGAGGTCCGTTACGGATCGAGGACGCCGGCCGAGCGCAACGCAGTAGATGCAGCCCTATCGCGCGCCGCAGCAGATTGCTGGTGAAACATCCGGGCTAGCCCTGTGGCCAACGCGGGAGCCAGTTTGTCTCTCGCCTGCAACAAACGGGCAAGGAACGGCACCGCGACCGGGTCTTTGATGTGGCTCAGCTCTTCTGCGGCCTCGTATGACCCGAAGCCCAGGGAGGTCAGCACCTGGCGCTCCAGTTCCGCGCAGAGTCTTTGCAGCCCAAGAAAAGGGGACCAGGCTCGGCAATGGGCGCTATCGGTGAGCATGCGCGAGTTCCCCGACAGTACTCTGAGGTACGCCCACGCAACGCTGTCGCTCTGACCACCGAAGCGGCCCTCACGAAGGGCGAGAACGCGCGGCCGGAGATCCGCTGGCGAGGGGGTGTTGCAGCACGCCACAGTTCCATCGGATGATCCAGCGGTGCGCATCCAAGAGACATTCGGGCCTTGACTTCAGGGAGCTTTCAGGCTTAGTATCGGCGTCGAGTGAAATGTGTGTTCGTTCGCCAAAGGTGAGAGAATCTCTACCCGCACTGCTCCGGTTCAACTCTGAGACCCGAGAGCGGAAGAAGCTGACCGTTACGTGCCGCGAGGGTGTGCGACCGCGCGGCGCGTTTTGAGGGATCAAGGAACAAGAACAGGAGGACCGCAATGTTTCAGTTGACCAGAATGAGACTCTCGGGCGCCGGGGGGCGCCGGGGGGCCGTTACCGCAGGAGTTCTCTTTTGGGCGCTTCTCGGCATCGTTCCGGCAAGCGCGCAGACGGTCGCAACGTTCGGCTTCGAAGACAACACCGCTCAAGGGTGGGCTTCGTTTAACGGGGCGAGCACCCCGACTGCCAGCAGTGCTGCCTCTCACACTGGGACCTTCAGTCTGCTGACCAGTACGGGCGGCACCGGCGCGGGCGGACCCAGCATTCTGCTCACCGGAGGTATCGCTCTTCTGCCCGGCGCGACGTACACCATCACCGGGTATCTCAGGCTCGCCGCAGGTGAAGCCGACACCAACGCCAACTTCACCATAAAGCGGACCGACACGGACGGAACGCACTATGACACGATCGGGACTTATATGGTGCCTGTCAGCTCTTCGGGCTGGGCGCAGATCGGTGGCTCGTATCCCGTCAGCGCTACCTCAACAGGTTGGACGCTCTACGCGCAGTTGGTGGGCGCCTCATCCGCGACGCATCAATTCTATCTGGACGACGTCGTAATCACGATGACCACGCCTCCCCCGGGCGGGACACCGGTCGCGTCATATAACTTCGAGGATAGTACCACTGGCGGTTGGGCGCCGTTCGGCCCCGTGAGCCTGACGAACACCGGGCCGCCTGTTCCCGATCCGAATGGCGGCACGCACAGCCTTCTGGTGACCGGCCGGAGCGCAGGCTACATGGGCCCCAGCCTTGATCTGCTGCACGTGAACGGAATCGTACCCCGCGCGACGTATCAGATTTCGGCATGGATCCTGCTCGCCGCCCCAGACGGCAGCAACCCCACCGCGACGCTCACGACCAAGATGACGAACTGCGCCAATACCTCCGGAGCCTACAACAATCTTGCGACATCCGGAGCGCTGTCGAGCACGGCCTGGACCAAGGTCCAGGGCACTTTCAGCTTCACCAACTTCCCGGGTCCGCCGGCTAGTCTGATCCTGTATATCCAGTCCAGCAGCGCGACGGATTCCTTCTACATCGACGACGTGGTCATCGGCGAGCTCGCTCCGCCGCCGCCAGACCCCAGCCAGCAGGACAACACCGGGATCACCACCACCTTCGAAGATAGTGGCCTGGACGGCTGGAGTTCGCGTTCGGGTTCTTCTGTGCTGACCAATACCACATTGCAGGCGCACGGCGGTACGCACAGCCTCCTGGTCACCGGGCGAACCGCCAACTGGGACGGGCCGAAGATCAGCGTCAACAACAAGATGTACAACGGCTCCCAGTATTCGGTCAGCGTGTGGGTCATGTTGCTGCCCACGGACGGATCGAACCACATCATCAACATGAGTCTGCAGGTCACGAACGGGGGAAGTACCACTTACCCGAGCGTAACCGGCTACCCGGGCCCGACCATCGTGGCGGACGGCGCCTGGCACCAGATC
>JBEKLW010000318.1:0-4103 GCA_050008815.1 Bryobacteraceae bacterium | reverse complement strand
TGGTGGCTTCGGGCTGGTAGTACAGCTTGCCGTTCGAGACCACCGTCGGCGTGAACCAGAAGTTGTCGGGACCGAGCGACGGGTTCTCGAACCACGTTCGGACGTACAGCGAACCGACCGCGGACGCGATCGCGCTCGGCGGCGCGGACGGCAGGGCACTGCCGGAGACGACCGGCAACGCGCTCTCGCCGGTGGTCGGCGACGACGATAGGCCGACCGAGGCGGAGGCGACCGCGCCGGTTGACGCGGACGGAGCCTCCGACGCGGATGGGCTGGCCCCGCTACCCCCACATCCGACAAGCGCAACCGGAATGGCGAAGGCCAGCGAGGCGCAAGCGCGGCGGAATCCGGAACGATCGGCGATCGGCGTCATCAGCTCCCCTTTGAGCGGCTCTTTGAGTGGCCCGCCGAGACGACCGCAGGACTCGCGGCAACGCGGCAAGACCCCCTCTACGTATCGGTCGTCGACACGTCAAGCCGGAGCCGCCCCGACGTTGGCGCCCCGCCGGGGGCGTGCGGCAACCCGGCCGGGCGGCGGTCCGGCGCCCGCTGGCGAGGCTCGCTACCGCCGCGGGGGCTCCTTTGCTATCATTCCGGGGCCCTCAGCGGGCATTTCGGTCGGGGCGTGGCGCAGCTTGGTAGCGCGCATCGTTCGGGACGATGAGGTCGGAGGTTCAAATCCTCTCGCCCCGACCATGTACGCATCCTCACGCGACACTAGCGTGCGTCCGAAACCCGGGCCATCGAGTCCAAGCGGATGAACATCTCCGACGATCCCGTCTTCGCGGAGGCGATCGGTCACCCGGGGATCGCGCCAGAAGGTGCCGAAGCCGGAGAGCAGGTCGCGAATGCCATCCAGACGATCACGTCTCCCTCCTCACTTACCCATTGTCGGCGAATCGATGGCTCGGACTCCGCCGATCGCATACGATTGGGACGGTGCCGCAGGAGCGATTGCCAAATCGGTAGGAGCTGCCCTGCGAAGCCTCGAAAGGAGTTGGGTCATGAGCCGGAATGCGTCAGCGCGGGCGCTCCGCGTTGCAGTCGCCCTTTCTATGGCTGTGGTTCTATTGGGGGTCCCCACTGGCCGGGTACTCGCCGCGCAGAAGGCCCCCGTGCCCAACGGCCCGGTGGTGATGGCAGCTTCTGGGTGCACGATCACGCCGCTCGTGATCATGTACCCCGTCGGTAGGGTGGTTACCGGCAGGGTCAAGTGGGGGCCACACTGCCCGACGAACATCCAGAACACCGAGTCGATATGGGAACAGACGAGCCCCGGCAACTGGATGATGATATGGCAGGAGATGATGCCGGATGTCGAGACTACAGGCAGCGGCTATTTCTGGATGGACCACGGGTACTATTGCGGAGGGATCGGTCTCTGGCGGGCGCGTGCCTACGTCGGCGGTCAATACGTTTGGAGCAGCCCAGCCTATTGTCCGTGAGCCGCGGCACAGCTGCCGCCTGACTCAGACGTCTGCGGGGGCCACAGGTCCCTAACATGTTCTCGCCGGGAACACGACAAAGACCGGTGGCCCTCCGGAAGCGCAAACGTTCGGTCACGCCGATTGGCGGACCAACCTAGGCATCGGCACGCTCCGCACGATCACCCGTAAAGTGTCGGGCTGACTCCTCTCGCCCCGACCATAACCAGCTCATCAGCACGAAATGCCTCCGCGAGGCCTCTGCGGATGGCTGCTGGCGTTGGCTCCACGTGCATCGTGTCGAGCCCCAGGACGTCCACCGACTCAAACAGAGACTCCGCCAGCGCGCGGCGGGAGTTTGGCGCCTCTTCCCAGAGTGCCGGCAGGTTGCGCAGGAAGTCGACCGCCTCGGCCGGGTCGAGCCCGGCAATAGTGGTGAGCGAGCCCAGGGCTCTTGCGGCGTCATGAGGAGACCAGGCCGGCTAGACAACGAGCGAGATGACCTGCAACTCTACCGCCGGGGCAGAGATCTTCAGATCTGACAGCCGCACTTCCCGACCAAACGGCATCTTCTGCAGGCTTCTCATCATTTCCCGAACCTGCTCGCGAGGGAGGGACAGTGGACCGACCTGCAGGAGGTCGACGGACTGACCTTTTCTAAGTACGCGACGCACGCGGCCAACCACTGTCCGTTCGCCTTCGATCTGCTGCCGCCTCAACGTGGTGCCACCTTCCGCGCCAGCGGTCTTGAGGAAGCCCCAGAAACGTCGACCGACGGACGCGCTGTCCGCCGGCTGCATCAAGACCGGGATCCCTCTCTGAGCCACGAACACTGCCTGAAGTTGCTTCATCTGCCGCTCGCTCAGCTCGAATTGCGATACCTGCTCTATGGGCATGAAGGCCGACAGTTGGCCGACAGCCGTGATGAACTCATCGACTTGGAGAAGGAAGCTCTGGAACGGAGCGATCGACGCGATTACCGAACACGCCACGAACTCCCCTTCCTGGATCCCAGCCCAGGCCTGCGTGTCGCTCCCAAAGACCTCTGTAACTAGGCCGCGCTCTTCCAGGGCCTGGAGCAGTCGACCGTATTGCCCGAGGGGACTGCCTGACGTTTCTTGCGATCGGGAATCGGACGCACCTGAGCCAACGGAAGCCCGAAGAGCCGCGCCAAGTGCAGCTAGGCCAAGACTTCCTGTTCCCTTCCTCTCGCTGCTACGCGATCTCCCTTCACTGACCTTCACCAATCGACCACCGTCGATCACTTCGAGCATCTCTTGGGCCAGATCGAGGTCGACATAGACAATCTCGCGCAGCTTCCGCTCAACTGACATGCTACTTACCCGTTGCACTAGGACTCTGATGTAGTACTGCGTTTGTGCGAATCTACACCATTCTCTCAGGAATGCAAAGGAATTCGGAACGTTGGTAAGATCCTCACGCTCCCCGGTGCGATGGAGCAAGCATCTGGCTTCGGGCACGAGTTCCAACCCACCCTCACTTCCGTGATCCAAGGGCGGTTGTAGCGCGAAACACGCCTCGGATCGAGGAGAACGTCGGCGCGGCCGCGGTCGATCTGACGACCGAAGACCTCCATGACATTGACGAGGCGGCGGCCAAGATTCACATCCAGGGTGCCCGCTACCCGGACGCCCTCGAGGCTCGGACCGGGCTATAGAGGAGAGAGGAGAGCGATGGAACCGAGCGGTTGGACTCCCGATGAACTGGCGCGCGTCTCCCGCGCGACCGAGCTGGAACTCACGTCGCGCCGGCCGGACGGAAGCTACCGACCATACGTGACCATTTGGGTCGTTGGGGCGGCCGACTGTCTGTATGTCCGATCCGCTTACGGATGGAACAACGGATGGTTCCAGCGGGCGCTGAAATCGGGCGAAGGCCGCATCCGTACGGCCGGTGTCGAGCGTGACGTCGCCTTCGAGCAGCCGGGTTCGGACGTCGCCCACGCAGTCACCGCCGCCTATCACTCGAAGTACGACCGCTACGGCCCCTCGATCGTCAACACCGTCGTCTCGGCGGAGGCCGTCAAGTCAACGCTGCGGCTGGTGCCTCGGTAGAGGAAGGAGCGCTGGCTGTCATCCAGTCGGCCGCATCCACCGCTCCGTGCCAGCTAAGTCACACCTGAGCGCGAGTGGGACATTCAGGTCGCTACGGTCGGCTTGACTCCTCTCGCCCCGACCATTCCAATCGCTTGTTGCCAGGCAGCGATCCGGCGGCGGCACCCAACTCCTACCAGACGCCTGGGATCAGGCGCTTCCGGGTCACCTTGGCGAACACTGCGTCGACCTGGCGCAGCGAGCGGCCGTCACGGCTGCTCGCCAATGACGGTGATTTTGGTATCGGATCGGAATTTTTTGTAATCGCGGTACGTCTCTTCGACATCCTCGTCGTAGCTCTTGAAGAGCGCAACCCGCGCGTCGAAGTGAAGCTGAACGTGTTTGGGCAGCCAAACTTCGTCGTTCACCTTGGTCAGCTCAACGAGAGCGCGCGTGCCTTTGTGGATCCTGGCGAGTACGAAGCCAAGCGAGATGGTGTCGATGGCGGTGATATCGAGCTTCACCCATTGCGCCTCGCTCTTGTCGATCCAGACACGGCCTTTGAACTTGCTGAGTATCTTGGCCCCGCGGTTCTTGGGTTCGTAGCCGGGACGAGGTTCGCCCT
>JBEKLW010000317.1:0-4107 GCA_050008815.1 Bryobacteraceae bacterium | reverse complement strand
CACGATCCTCTCGCCGTCGATTCCGACGTCGACCCGCTCCACACGATCGGGAAGGACAACCTCCCCGTTCTTGATCACGAGGTCATACATGCAGGGAGTCCTCGAGAAGGCGGGCGACGAGATCCGCCGTGACGTCGCGTCGGTAGGCACCGCTCGCGCGGACGTCGTCGATTGGGGAGACCGACTGCGCGGCGAGTGCCCGCGCCTCGGCGATGAGTTGCGGCGTGAGACGCCTTCCCCGCACGAGGTCCTCGACGCGGCGGAGGCGGAGGGGAGTCGGCGCGACTGAGCCCACGGCGAGGCGCGCCTCCTTAACTCGGCCCTTCTCCACGCGCAAGAGCGCCCCCAGCGAGGCGATGGAGATGGTGAGCGCCTTCCGGCGCCCGATCTTGTGGAAGTAGGGGGCGAGGGCCCCCTCGGGAATGGGGATCCTGACCGAGCGGACGAACTCCCCCCTGGCGAGAGCCGTCTTCCCCGGCCCGAGGAGGAACCCCTCCACCGGCAGAGAGCGTTCCCCCTGGCGGCTGGCGAGGACGACCTCGGCGTCCAGGAGGAGGAGCGCGATCACGCTGTCCGCGGCGGGGGAGGCGTTGACCAGGTTCCCTCCGAGTGTTCCGCGGTTCCGGATCTGAGCCGATCCGAGCTTCCCGAGGACGAGCGCCAGGATCGGGAGGCGTTCTCTCACCGCCCGATCGCCGCCCGGCAACGGGAACCGACGCAGATGCGCCACCCGCTCCCAAGCCGCTTCCGTGACCGTGAGAAACTCGCCGCCCCAGACCGTGCCGTCCAGGCCGTAGCCGGTGCCGTCCCAAGAGACCCCCAGGACCGGGGCCGGCACTTCGTTCTCCGCCATGCACGACAGGACGTGCGCCACGTGATGTTGGACGCGGATGAGCCGGAGCCCGGACGCCGGCCCGGCCCGCGCGAGCTGCTCGATGGCAAATTTCGTCGAGAGATAATCCGGATGCGCATCGGCCGCCAGGAGGACGGGCTGCGTTTCGTAGAGTTTCTCGAAATCGCCGATGACCCGGCGAAAGGCCTCATAGGCCTGGTCGGTTTCCAAATCGCCGATGTGCTGGCTGATAAAGGCCTGCGAACCGGCGGTCAGCGCAATCGTGTTTTTCAAATGCGCCCTTGATCTGTTAGCGGCGCCGAGGATGGGTCCATTATGGCGGGGCCAGAGGGGGCCAGGCCGCCAAGCCTAGACGGCGGCGAGCCAGGGGACCATGCTGGGCCGTTGATCTCCGAGTTCAGTTTTGAGGTAAAGTGAAGGTGACGCTGGGGCGGAACACTTTTCTGAGTCCGAGACGAAGCTAACCAATTGGTGATCGGCGCCCCGGAGAGGAGCAAGATTCCTCTCCGAGGCTTGAGCTTCTGGGAGCGTCACCTCCCATGGGCCCTTCTGACCATCCTACAAGTCTTTCTCCAAATCAAGAGAGAACACGAGGTGGGCGGCAAAAGCGCCCCAGACGCCAGCCGCGGATGCGGCGGTGTCTGCTGAAGGGGTGCGCGAGCCGTTATCGCCCCCGACGGGCGAGACAGCGCTATTGCAGCCCGGAATGCCAGCAGGCGGCCCGAGCCTGGTCGCGCTGGAAGGCCCAGCAGCGATACCGGACGACGGCGGCGGGCAAGCAGAAGCGCAACGGGCAAAGCCGGCGCTACCGGGAGCGGGTCCGGAGCCAGAAGCCCGCGGAGAAACAAGCAGTTCCGAAGGCTGCGAGGGTCATCCCTCAAGGATTTTTTTTCGTGCTCCTGTGACCGCCCGGGCTGCTACGTGGAGTTCGATCGAACCCGGCGATCACCGCTGCAGCGCTTCTGTTCGCAGGAGTGTCGACACGCACTCGAGCGCGTCCGGGAGCGGGAACGGCGCTGGCGGAAGAGGTGGGCAGGGCCCTGCAGCGCGCCTCGCGCTCCGCGGCCTGCCCGAAATCGCCGCGGTGGTAATGCGAACGCGTGGGGCCACCAGATAAGCGTGAAATATTGACCCGCTCCCCGACCTCCGCTTAACTTCAGGCTGTCCACACCAAGAGGAAGGGAGAACGAGGGGCGCAGTTCGTGGTTCTCTTCGTTCTCTCCTTCTTCCATCTTCCAGGGAGCGGGGCGTGCTGCGCTGGGTTCCAGAGGGTTCGCTCGAACTGAGGCTGACCGAGATCGGCGAACACTACGGGCGCTATCGCTTGCACCTGCCGGAGGCGGAACGGGCCATGGCGCGGTCGCTGGAGCGCTACGGGCAGTTGTCGCCGCTGGTGGTCTGCCGGCGCGAGGATCGCTACGAGCTGATCGACGGTTTCAAGCGCCTGGGTGCGGCGCGTGCACTGGCCGGATGGTGGTATCTGGCCGCACGACTCCTGGAGGCAGACGAGCGCACGGCCAAGGCGGCCATCTACGGGCTGAATCGCGCCGGGGGCCGAACGCGGGAACTAGAAGAAGCTTGGATTATTCAGGCGCTGGTTCGCGAGGATGGCCTGAGTCAGGTGGAAGTGGCCGAGCTGTTGGGGCGCCACAAGAGTTGGGTATGCCGCCGACTGGCCCTGATCGAACGCTTGGGAACAGAGGCTCGCGAGGAACTGCGCGTGGGCCTGCTCTCGCCCACCGCGGCGCGACAGATGGTGCGGTTGCCGGAGGGCAACCAAGGCGAAGTGCTCGCGGTGATGCGGCGGGAGGCGCTATCGGGCGCGGAACTGGTGGGGGTGGTGGACCTGCTGCTGGCCAGTCCCGGCCGCGAGCAGCAGGCGTACGTCCTGGCGCAGCCGCGGGAGGCTTTGGCGCAGGCCAAAGGCTTCCTGCCTTCGACACGCGATCCGCGGCTCAGCGAAGCCGGCAACCAAGTGGGAAAGCGGCTGGGAATCTTGCTGGACCTGCTCGGCCGCATGGAGGTCTGGCTAGCACACCGGGGCCGCACAGGACTCACTCCGGAAGACCGCGTGGTCTTGTCCCCGCGCTTCCAGAGACTGGCGCGGGAGGCCGGATCGGTCGCCGCCTTGAGCCAAGATCTGGTGGGCGAATTGGAGAGGCTATGAATGAACTCCTCCGTAATGAGGTGATCCGCTTGTGGTATGGAGGCGCTTCCCGTCGCCGCATTGCTCGCCAACTAGGTATCAACCGCAAGACGGTGGCGCGTATGCTGGCGGAACACCAAAATCGCCGAGCTGGCAAGCCTCCCGCCGAGGGCACGCGCCGGCCCAGCCTCCTCGATCCCTTCACCGAAACCGTCACGCAACTGCTGGCGCGCTACCCGGACTTGACGGCGGTGCGCCTGCACGAAGAGTTGCGTCACCAGGGTTTCAAGGGCGGTTACACCATCGTGAAAGAGTGGCTGCGCGCCGTGCGGCCCAAGCCCCCCTCGCCCCCGGTGCGGCGCTTCGAAACAGGTCCTGGGGTGCAAGCCCAAATGGATTTTTCCCCCTACGAGATCGTCTTCACCCGCGAAGGGCGGCGCCGCGTGCATGCCTTCAGCTATGTGTTGGGCTACTCGCGCCGCCAGTACCTGCACTTCGTGGAGTCGGAGGACTTGCCCACCACCCTGCGTGAACATGTGCGCGCCTTTGAACACCTTCAGGGTTTAGCCGCGACCTGCCTCTACGACAACATGAAGGTCGTGGTGACGGGTTACGACGGTGAGCAGCCGATCTACAACACGCGCTTTCTGGCTTTCGCTACTCACTACGGTTTCCGGCCTTCGGTCTGCCGCCCCCGGCATCCCCAAACCAAAGGTAAAATCGAGCGAAGCTTTTGGTACGTCGAAAAAAATCTGCTCAATGGCCGGACGTTCAGTTCCCTCGCGCACCTGAACGAGGTCACGGCCCACTGGCTGGCCACCACCGCCGATGTGCGTATTCACCAGGAGACCAAGCGGCGGCCGATTGACCTCTACCAGGAAGAAAAGCCTCGCCTGCTCCCCTTGCCCGCCCATCCCTACGACACGGCCCTGGTCCTGTACCGCACGGTGAACACCGAAGGCTGCGTACCTTACCTGCAGAACTTCTACTCCGTGCCCTGGCAGCGTATGGGGGAGCTGCTGCCGCTGCGCATCACCGAGAAGGAACTGATCGTTTACGGCCCGGACCTGGCGGAGATCGCCCGGCATGAACTCTACCCTTCCGGAAC
>JBEKLW010000316.1:0-4159 GCA_050008815.1 Bryobacteraceae bacterium | reverse complement strand
CTGAATCCCGTGACGCTGATGAAGAACCCGGTGATCTTCGTGGTCGAAGTCGGCGCGGCGCTGACCACCGTGTTCCTGATTCGAGACACCCTGATCGGCGCGCGAGGCCTGGGATTCGAGTTGCAGATCGCCCTGTGGCTCTGGTTCACCGTCCTGTTCGCGACCTTCGCCGAGGCGATGGCGGAAGCCCGGGGCAAGGCCCAGGCGGACGCGCTGCGGAAAACCAAGACCGACGCCATCGCGAACCGCCTGCTGGCGGACGGCGGCTTCGAGCAGGTTCCTTCTTCGAAACTGCGGGCCGGAGACGTGGTGCTGTGTAGCACGGGAGAGCTGATCCCGGGCGATGGAGAGGTCATCGAGGGCATCGCGACGGTGGATGAATCCGTCATCACCGGCGAAAGCGCGCCGGTGATCCGCGAGTCGGGCGGCGACCGCAGCGCGGTCACCGGCGGCACCAAAGTGCTGTCGGATCAGATCAAGATCCGGATCACCTCGAATCCGGGTGAAACATTCCTCGACCGCATGATCGCGCTGGTCGAGGGCGCTTCGCGCCAGAAGACCCCGAACGAGATCGCGCTCAACATTCTGATTGCGGGTCTGACGCTCATCTTCCTGTTCGCCGTGGCTACCCTTGTGCCATACGCGATCTACAGCGTGGCCTCAGCCGGGGCGGGGACCGTGCCGTCGATCGCCGTGTATGTCGCCCTGCTGGTGTGCCTGATCCCCACTACGATCGGCGGGCTGCTTTCCGCTATCGGCATCGCCGGCATGGACCGCGTGATGCAGCACAATGTGCTGGCCATGAGCGGCAAGGCCGTCGAGGCCGCCGGGGACGTGAACACCCTGCTGTTGGACAAAACCGGCACCATCACCCTGGGCAACCGGCAGGCCGTCGCCTTCCTGCCCGCGGACGGCGTCACCGAAGACGAACTCGCCGACGCCGCCCAACTTTCGAGCCTTGCCGACGAGACCCCCGAGGGCCGATCGATCGTGGTTCTCGCCAAGGAGAAGTACAAGCTGCGCGGCCGCGAGGTCTCCGAGCATAACGCGCACTTCATCCCGTTTTCGGCGTACACGCGCATGAGCGGCGTCGATATCGACGGTCGCCTGCTGCGCAAGGGGGCCACCGACGCGATCGTCGCTTTCGTGAAGGAGCGGGGCGGCCCGGTCCCGGGCGGCTTCGCCGAATTGTCAGACCGGATCTCGCGCACCGGCGGCACGCCGCTGGCGGTGACCGATGGCGCCAGACTGCTGGGCGTCATTCACCTCAAGGACATCGTCAAGGGCGGCATGAAGGAGCGCATCGCGCAACTGCGCGCCATGGGGATTCGCTCCGTGATGGTCACCGGCGACAATCCCCTGACCGCGGCCGCAATCGCGGCGGAAGCGGGGGTTGACGATTTCATCGCGCAGGCCACCCCGAAGGACAAGCTCGAATACATCCGCAAGGAGCAGGCCGGGGCGCGCATGGTAGCCATGACCGGGGACGGCACCAACGACGCGCCGGCGCTGGCGCAGGCCGATGTCGGCCTGGCGATGAACAGCGGGACGATGGCCGCCAAGGAAGCTGGCAACATGGTGGATCTCGACAGCAACCCCACCAAGCTCGTCGAAGTGGTCGCCATCGGGAAGCAGTTGCTCATCACCCGCGGCGCGTTGACGACGTTCTCCATCATGAACGACGTCTCCAAGTACTTCGCCATCATCCCGGCCATGTTCATGGCAACATACCCGGCCCTTGGCAAGCTGAACATCATGCACTTGCGCACGCCGCAGAGCGCCGTGCTGGCCGCGGTGATCTTCAACGCGCTGATCATCGTTGCGCTGGTGCCGCTGGCCTTGCGCGGCGTCAAATACAGGCCGCAGAGCGCGGCGGGGATGCTGCGGCGGAACCTGTGGATCTACGGCGGGGGTGGTTTCATCGCGCCGTTCCCATGCATCTGGCTGATCGACCTGCTGCTGGGCTGGGTGAGATTGGCCTGAGGAGACACCTATGTGGCAGCAGATGTTTCGCGGCTTCAAAATGATGCTGGTTTTGACGGTGCTGACCGGCCTCGCTTACCCGCTGGTGGTCACGGGGCTGTGCCAGGTTCTCTTTCGCGACCAGGCGAACGGCAGCCTGGTCACGGTCCACGGTCAGTGGGTTGGCTCCCGTCTGATCGGCCAGAACTTCAAAGGCCCCCAGTACTTCCAACCCCGGCCTTCCGCGGCCGGCAGTGACGGCTATGACCCGACCGCTTCCGGCGCGGCGAACTATGGCCCCACCAACCAGAAACTGATCGACCGGGTGAGGGCTTCCGTAGCTGACTTCCGCAAGGTCAACCCCGAGTACAGCGGCCCGCTCCCGGCGGACCTGGTGACGGCCTCCGGCAGCGGTCTCGACCCGGACATCAGTCCGGCCTCCGCCGAGGCGCAGGCCGCCCGCATTGCCCGGGCCCGCGGAGTGACCCTGCAACAGGTTCGCGATCTGATCGCGCGGCACACCCAAGGGCGCGACCTCGGTTTCCTGGGCGAGCCGCGCGTGAATGTCCTGGCCATCAACCTGGCGCTGGATAGGGACTTTGCGAGGAAATGAGCCCTGAGATGAAGAGGGGCCAAGAGACACACCGCGCCACCGCAGGCCAGAATGTGAAGACGTTCGGGATCCTGAGGGTCAGCCTATCTGTTCTGCTCCTTGCGGCAGGGAACGCACATGCGACACCCTCTAGCACATTCTGGACGCCGATGACCCTGGATTTTCAGTCCTACGGGGTCTTCCACCTTGGCATCGACAACTACTTTGTCGTTAGACAAGCTTCGCCGAGCGGCGCATTTCCTACGGATTTCACGGCCCCAACCGTGGGGGTGTTGCCTTTCAAGAGGCTCCAGATGGAGGTGGGAGTCGATTACTTCGCCAATACTGACCACCCTTGGCTTTTCAACGCCAAGATAGGCGCACCTGAAAACTCGTGGTTCAGGGGCCAGCCAGCCCTTGCGGTCGGTATCTTCGATGCGGGCAAGAAATTTCGTACGAACCGGGCCGACTACGACATCGCGTACGGCGTAGTCGGCAAGAGTCTGGGTCCCGTGGGACGCCTTTCGGCCGGGCCTTACATCGGCAATCATGCGGCGCTTGTCTCCAGCAGTGGCAAGCCCGCGAACGTGGGCGTCATGGTCGCCTATGACCATGGATTTGCGCCGAAGAGGGATCAAAAGGGCGCTGTTGAGTTCAACAGACTCGTCTTTGCGGCCGACTACGCGTCGGGCAGGAATTTCATCGGTGGCGGCGGCGCCGGCTTCTACTACTTCTTCACCAAGGACATAAGCCTCCTCGTTGGCCCCACCTTCTTCAACGATCAGGGGATCAATGGGAAGTGGAAGATCAGTGCGCAGTTGGACATAAACCTGCCACAGCTATTTGGGAGAGGACGACACTGAGCGGCCTTCTCGCAGGTTCCCAGACAGCAGGGCCGGGCGCAACGCAGTAGATGCGGCCCTATCGCGCACCGCAGCAGATTGCTGGTGAAACATCCGGGTTGAGCTCGTAGGGCTGCGGCGCGACTACTCGAACCAGCCGTTCTTCCTCACCCGGACTTCGGGGATCGCACGAGAGGACCAGAATACGACGCTATTGGGACTGCTCCGGTGGTTTGGCGGCAAGCGGGGTTCCTGGTAACCAGCCCGGTCGGCACAGTACACTGCGAACAGATGGAACATCCCGATGACCGGCGCCCCGATCCTGACCACCTGCTCCGCCAGGTGCTGGAGGAGGAGCGCGCCGACGCCCGCCGCGAGCGGCTCAAGATATTCCTGGGCTACGCCTCCGGCGTCGGCAAGTCGGTCCGCATGCTCGACGAGGCGCGCCGGCGCAGGGTGCGCGGTCAGGACGTCGTCGTTGGCGCCGTGCAGGCCAGGCACGGCCCCGAGTTGGACGCTCTGCTGAGCGCGCTGGAGTTGGTTCCGGCCAAGCTGGTCGCGGGGCGTGAGGTCGTCGACGTCCAAGCGATCCTGCGCCGCAATCCCCGGGTCTGCATCATCGACGGCCTGGCCTATGACAACCCGCCCGGCTGCCGCCATGCCCACCGCTGGCAGGACGTCGAGGAGATCGTGAAGGCCGGTATTACGGTCGTCACTTCGCTCAACCTGCAGTACATCGAGGAGGAACGCGAGCGGGTGGAGG
>JBEKLW010000315.1:0-4163 GCA_050008815.1 Bryobacteraceae bacterium | reverse complement strand
CAGGAGTGCTTTGACCTCACCATCACGGCCTTCAACCTCTCCGAGCAGTACCGCACGCCGGTGATGTTCATGATGGACGAGTGCGTGGGGCACATGACCGAGAAGGTGGTGATTCCCCCGGCCGGCGAGATCCAGGTCTTCCCGCGCCGGCTAACCAAGCGGCCGCCGGAGGAATACAGCCCGTTCGAGCCGGAAGGCGACCTGGTCCCCGCCATGGCGCACGCCGGCGAGGGTTACCGGCTCCACGTCACCGGACTGACGCACGACGAGCGCGGCTATCCCTCGATGACCGTGGAGACGCAGGACCGCCTGCTGCGGCGGTTGCAGAAGAAGATCCGCGCCGCCGAGGAACGCTTGACCCTCATCGACGAGCAGGATCTGGAGGACGCCGACGTGGTGGTGGTCTCTTACGGCATCACCTCCCGCATCGCCCAGCGGGCCATCGGCCTGGCCCGCGAGCGCGGCGTCAAGGCGGGCCGCTGCCGGCTGATCGGCATCTGGCCCTTCCCGGACCAGCGGTTGCGCCAGATTGCCCAACGCGCCAAGGCGTTCGTCGTCCCCGAGCTCAACCTCGGCCAGATTGCGCGCGAGGTAGAACGGGTGGTGGGGCCGTTTGCCAGGACCATCCCCGTGACCCACGCCGGGGGCGGCGTTCACCTCCCCGAACAGATCCTCGAGGCGATCCTGGAGGCAGCCAAGTGACGGCCGTAGAAGCTCCCCCCATCAACCCGGTCGAGCCTTTCCTGCGCACCGAGCGGATACCGCACATCTGGTGCCCCGGCTGCGGGATCGGCACGACGGTCAACTGCTTCGCCCGGGCTTTGCTGGAGTCGAAGGCGGATTTGGACCGCGTGGCCATAGTCTCCGGTATCGGCTGTAGCGGCCGTGTGGCCGGCTACCTGAAGCTGGATTCCTTCCACACCACGCACGGGCGGGCGATCCCCTTCGCCACCGGGCTGAAGCTCGCCAACCCCTCGCTCGAAGTGGTGGTCTACTCCGGCGACGGCGACCTGTTCGCCATCGGAGGCAACCACCTGATTCACGCCGCCCGGCGGAACATCGACATCAAGGTCATCTGCGTGAACAACCTCATCTACGCGATGACCGGCGGCCAGGCGGCGCCGACCACGCCGGCCACGGCCATCACCACCACGTCTCCCTATGGGTGCTACGAGCCGGCATTCAACCTGCCGTCCCTGGCCGAAGCGGCCGGGGCCTCCTACGTGGCGCGCTGGACTACGTTCCACGTGCGGCAGTTGACCAAGTCGATGTCCGAGGTGCTCGCCAAGCGCGGCTTCTGCTTCATCGAGGTGCTTTCGCCCTGTCCGACGCTCTATCAGCGCCGGAACAAGATGGGCGACGGGCTGGACACGATGAAGTACTACAAGCAGCGCAGCAAGGTGAAGCACGGCGCGCCGACCGGCGAGGTGGCGCTCAGCCGGGACGGCGACATCATCGTGGGCAAGTTCGTTGACCGCGACCGGCCCGATTACAGGGACCTCATGAGACGCCAGCTTGCCGATTCGCTGGGCGAGCGGTATGTCGAGGCGGAACACCTGGTATGCGGCTGAGCGAGATTCGCATTGCGGGGTTCGGCGGGCAGGGCGTGATTCTGTCGGCCATGATTGTCGGCAGGGCCGCCGCGATCCACGAGGGCGGTTACGCCACCCTCACGCAGAACTTCGGGCCCGAGGCCCGCGGCGGCGCCTCCAGCGCCCAGGTGATCCTCTCCGGAGAACCGATTCTCTATCCCTACGTCACCCGCCCGGATGTGCTCGTCGTCATGTCGCAGGAGGCCTACGCGCGCTTCACTCCGGAGCTCAAGGAGACCGGCATCCTTATCGTCGAGGAGGAGTTGGTCAGGATCTCGGCGCTGCCCAGCGGCATCCGCGTCTACAGCGTTCCGGCTACACGCCTGGCCGAGGAGCTCGGCAAGCGGATGGTGCTGAACGTGGTCATGGTGGGGTTCCTGGCCGCCGTCACCGGCCTGCTCTCGCCGGAGGCGTTGCGCAAGGCCATCGCCGATTCCGTGCCTCCCTCCACACGCGACCTGAACCGCTGCGCCTTTGACAAGGGTTACGAGTACGGCCTCGACAAGCTCCGGCCGCCCGCCGAGCACTAGCCCGGATGTTTCACCGGCAGTCTGCCGCGGTGCGCGATAGCCGCCCGTGGCACGGGTGGGCAGTCACAAAAACCGGGTACTGACAGCCACTTTTCGCCTGCGCCACTCCCGTACCTTCGATGACCTCGGAAGGGGCGAAAAGTGGTGGTCTGGCCCCGGTTTTTGTGCGGTCGCCTGCCGCCTGCGCATCCGCCAAGCCCTATGCCGTCGCCCCGGCCCGTTTGGCGAAGGAAATCACCGTCGGGTTCGCCAGCCGCGCGAAGTCCCGGTAATGCATGTGAACCACATCCCGGTGCGTGCCGGCGTTGAAGGTGATCCTGTCTTCCCCGGCCGTGCGGCCGTCGACATAGACCGGCAGCCCGAATAGGTTGCCGAAGGGCGGCATGGCGCCCAGTTCACAAGTGGGGAACAGCTCGGCCAGCTCGGCTTCGGTGGCCAGGCGCAGCCGCGCCAGCCCCAGGCCCAGGCGAAGCTGCTCCAGGTCGGCGATGCTGTCAGCCGGCAGCACCGCCATTCCGTAACCCTGTTCACTGAGGAGCACCACCGTCTTGGCGACCTCCCGGGGCGGCACGTGCTCGGCGGAGGCTACCTCGCGGGCCGTGTAGGCCAGCGGGTGCAGCGTATGCGTGTACTCGACGTTGTTCCGATCCAGGAATTCCTTCAGTTTGGCCAGTACCGGCACAGGACTCTCCCTTTTGGCAAGCGGGCGCTTGCCTGCTCGACGGCGCCCCGGAAACCGCACGCCCGCTCCCAGGCAGCCGCGGAGGGCGCGGCGGGAGCGGGGCGCCAGCCTGAGCGGCGCCTTACCAGAGGAAGTCCAAGCGGAATTGTACTAGATTTTCCGCCCCGCCGGCGGCTACTTTGAGGGCTGGACGACTGCCGAGGCGGGACGCGGAGGGGCTGCGCCGCCGCGGCTGCCCATCCCGATGAAGGCTATCCCCACCAGGATCAGCGCCAGGCCCGCGAGCTTGTTCTTCGTGAACGGCTCCTTGAAGAACAGCCTCGACCACAGCAGCGCCCAGATGTAGCTGAGCGACACCAGCGGGTACAGCACGCTCAACTCGCCGTGCTTGACGCCCAGAACGAAGAAGTACGAGGAAAGCAGGAACAGTCCGACGCCCAGAATCAGGCGGACGTTGAAGAGCATCGACCGGATGCCGGCAAGTCCGGCATGCACCCGGCCCGCGCCAGCCTTCAGGAATACCGCGCCGAACGAACCGATGAAGGACGCAACCAACATCAGCAGCATCGAGCGGAGCGGCGTCGTCACTTCCGCGCGTCCTTCCCGAGCACGAACACGCCGGCCACGATTGCCGCCACGCCGAGCACCTTGAACGGGTTCAACGTGTCGTGGAAGAACCAGACCGAGAGAGCGGTGACCCAGACGTAAGTCAACGAAATGATCGGGTAGATGAAGGACAGCTCCTCGTCGCGCAGGGCATAGACGAACAGGAGTGTCATCAGGCCATACAGGGTATAGCCGGTCAGCAGCGGGACGTTCGTCAGCATCGCCCAGGGGTGGGACCGCGTCAGGGCATTGGCGCCGAATTTGATCAGAATCTGGCCGGCTGCCCCGAGCAGGGTGCAGGCAAAGACCAGGGCGATGGACTGCTGCCTGCTCATTGGCTCCCGCCTAGGCACGGCGCTGGTGCTGGCTAGTGCGCTCAGGGGACCTCCCGTCGCCACCATGATAGCGAATCCGCCTAAACCGCTCGCGATTTCACGGGCGACCACGATCTGCCGGGGTGGCTGCCGCTATTCGGGAGCGGGGGCGGGCGGCGGGACGTCCTCCGGTTCGGCCGGCAACGTCACCTCCGGCTCGCGGCATTCGCCCACCCCGATCAGGAAGCTGGCCACCAGCTCCCAGGCCTTCCCGGCGCGGCGTTCGAGCCGGTACGCCTTGGCCGCCGGATCGGCACGCAACCGCCAGTCGGCGGGCGCCGTGGGGCGCGGGTCCGTCCGAAGCGGGGTCTCGGCGGTCTGCTTCAGCATCCAGCTCTCGCCCCCGGTCATCGATTCGTAGGCCTCGTAGCGATTGGCC
>JBEKLW010000314.1:0-4169 GCA_050008815.1 Bryobacteraceae bacterium | reverse complement strand
CCGTTGACGAAGGGCTGGAGTTTTAGGTCCTTTCCGCGCCGGAAGTAGTAGGCGCCACCGGGCGAGAACACCCCGAGCGCCGAAGCCCCGAAGTTTTGCCGCGGGCCAAGCGCCCCGATCTCGAGATTCACTCCCAGGCCCTTTACGAGGATGGCGTCGACGCCGGCGCCGAGGTGGATGGTCGATTCCGTATGCCCGCAGCAGGTCACTCCGCCTGGGGCAACGAACACGTACCCGTTGGAACTCTGCGCCGCCGCCACGGCGCTTATCACGATGAGCAATACCACGAATCTTTTCACTGGAATTACCTCCTGAACAGTCAAAGAGTAGCGTGGCTTCACTCCAGGGTTGTCACACCGCGACGGGGTGAGCGTACCCCTGGTGCAATCTGTTGGTACGGAAATTGTCATGGGATGAGATTCCGGGACAGATTGGCAGGCAGCTATGCGTGCACTCACGGTGTTGGTGGTTCTCGCAATCCTGATGACGGCTTGCGAGGCCGCGTTCGGACAAGAGAGGAGCGCCGACGACGAGGTCTACGATCGTGTGCGGCAGCGCCAGGCCACCGGCCGCGAAGTGAAGGGCGGGGGCATCGAGGTGGATGTGAAGGACGGCCCGGCCCCGCTCAAGGCACAAACTTGTAGCCCACGCCGTGCACTGTTCGCAGGTGCTGCGGGTCGGCGGGCTCGCGCTCGAGCTTGGCCCGCAGGCCCGCGATGTGATTGTCCACCGTGCGCGTGGTGGGGTAGTTCTCGTATCCCCAGACTTCGTTGAGCAGGTCGTCCCGGGTCACGACCTCGCCCGCCCGCGACGCCAGCAGGCGGAGCAGTTGAAACTCCTTGCGGGTCATCTCCAGGGGCTGGCCGCCTTTTTGCACCTCGTAAGAGACGAAGTTCACCACCACGTCGTCGAAGCGCAGCTCATCCGGCAGGGCTTTGGCCGGCTGCGCGCGGCGGAGGATCGCGCGGATGCGCGCCAACAGCTCGCGGATCGAGAAGGGCTTGGCAACGTAGTCGTCGGCGCCGAGATCGAGTCCCAGCACGCGGTCCGCCTCCTCCCCTCTCGCAGTCAGCATCAGGATGGGGGTCTCGATGCCTTCCGTCCGCACTTTGCGGCAGATCTCATAACCGCTCAGCTTGGGCAGCATCAGGTCCAATATGATCAGGTCGGGGTGCTTCTCCCGGATGAGCCGGTAGCCGGTTTCGCCATCGGTCGCCGTAAGAACCTCGTAGGACTCCAGGCGCAGGTTGTCCGCGAGCCCGCGGAGAATGGCGGGATCGTCTTCAATTGCGAGAATGACGCTCATGTCACGTCTCCTTGGCCACCCCGGCCAGCCGGCGCTACCGGGAGCCGGAGACAGAACGTGCTGCCCTGGCCGGGGGCGCTCTCGACCTCCACGCGCCCGCCATGCGCCTTGATGATGTGCGCCACCAGGGCGAGCCCCAGCCCGGTGCCGGGGATAAGCTGGTTCTCCCGGTTCGGAACGCGGTAGAACCTTTCGAAGATGCGGGACTGCTCTTCGGGCGGGATTCCGATGCCGTGGTCGGCCACCCGGACCACCACGTCGCCGTTCGCGCTGCGGAGCTCCAACTCGATGTCGCGGGCATCGCCGGAGAACTTCATCGCATTCGAAAGCAGGTTGAGAATGGCCTGCTCCAGGGCGTCGCGATCCGCCTGGATCCGCGGCAAGTCCTCCTGGACTTTCATGTGCAAGCGGAATCCGTGCTGCGACAGGGGATACTCCAGGGCGCGGACCGCGGCGTGCACGGCGTCGGACGGCTGCATGGGCCGGAAGCGGTAGGTTCGTTTGCCCTGCCCGGCTTCCGAAAACAGCAGCACTCCGTCGACGAGGCGCGAGAGCCGCTCGCACTCGTTCACGATGGTGCCCAGGTATTCGGCTTGCGCCTCGGGATCGGCGCAGCGGCCCATTTGCAGCGTCTCGGCGAACATGCGGATGGCGGTCAGCGGAGTCTTCAGCTCGTGAGAAACGCTAGAGACGAACTGCGCGCGCAGCTCCGACAGGCGCATCTCGCGCTGAAGATCACGCCAGACGAGGTACGCCGCGAACGCAGTAGCCGCCACCACCAGCAGCAGCGCCAGGTAGACCAGTTGCCGCTGCAAGTTCCAGGCCGGATCGGGAGGCGCCTGCCGGACCGGGGCCGGCGCCAGCTTGAGGCCCGGGAATGCGTCACCGAGCGGTTCGCCCCCCGGAGTTCTCGCGTCGGTGAAGCGTCCCGCGACGCGACGGAAGACGTCCTGCCCGCGAATCACCAGCACGGTGGCGTTGCCTTCGGGGTCGCCGGTAGCGCCCACCAGCCAGAGATCGTCACCGAACAGGACCCAGGGCCTCTCCGGCCGGTTCCCGAGGAGGCGGCGCAGGCGGGGGAAGTCGTTGTGGAGAGACTCAGCCTGTTGCAGCAGCCGGACCTGGGCGGCCGTGGCCCGGTGCAGTTCCTCCGCCGCTCGCGTTTCGCCCGCGCCCTTGGCCGTGCGCGCCAGGCTCTCCGCGATGTCTGCCGCCACGAAGGAAGACACGGGAGACAGCCAGGGCCGGGCGGATAAGACGGATTGAACGCTCGCGGCGAGTTGCCC
The DNA here is from genome assembly GCA_050008815.1 of Bryobacteraceae bacterium. Taxonomy (GTDB): domain Bacteria; phylum Acidobacteriota; class Terriglobia; order Bryobacterales; family Bryobacteraceae; genus JBEKLJ01. The sequence goes on along the minus strand of JBEKLW010000314.1, from coordinate 1,577 downwards.
GCGCGCCGCGCCCGCGTGAACCAGCGACTGCGCGGCATGAAGCTTCAGTGGAATGCCGTCCTCGTCGGTGACTTCGGGTCCGGTGTCCAACAAGCGGCGAAAAATCGGGATCGCCGCTTCGAGCCGGCCGGCGTTTTGGAGTGCCTGCGCCCACAGCCAGCGCGTGTACGCGGCCTGTAAGGGATGCCTGGCCGCGGCGACCGCCCGCTCGTAGCATCGGCTGGCCAGCGCCGGTTCGCGCGTTTGGCCGCCCGGCTGGTCGCAGGCCCGGATCACCGGCTCGAAATCCGGCTGCGAAATCAGCTCGCGGCAGCGGCGGGCGGCGCGATCGCGCTCCGGCTCCCAGGGCAGCACCAACTGTCCGTCTTCGACCCAGCCCACGAACACGGTTTCGCCGTGGCGATAGCGCTGTCCGGGTTCGAGATCCGTCTGGAGTTCGTCGGCCGCAATGGCTCCCAGCGCCGCCTGCAACTCGCTTCGCGCCCGGTCCACGGCCTGGCGCCGCTCGTCCGCCCGGCGCTTGGCCTGCAGTTCACGATCCTGATTGAAGATCCTCGCGCTGACAGCGATCAGGGCCACGCAAGGCACGAAGACCGCCCCCAGGAAGAGAACCAGTTGCGCGCGATGGCCGAGGCCGCCCATCAACGATGCCGCACCTTCCTGTTCCGCTCCGATTCTAGCCCTTGTGGCGCGCCATCGGTCATGGAAATGTCACGGAAACGCAAAGTCATTTCTGCGGCCCGGAGGCCGGCCCGCCGCCCGCGATGCTCTTCAGCGCCAGGGCGCGGGTTGTCCGCAGGGTGCCGAGCAGCTCGTCTCTAGGCAGGCTTCGGATGATCGGGTCGATCAGCCACGCCAGGGCCGCGGGAACGCTGCGGCTGAGCGAAACCGCTTCGCACTCCACATAGACGCCGCCGTCCCTCTCGCGGAAAAGCCAGTAGGTATTGAGACGCCACAGGTAGCCGTGGTCCTGGCGGCGCGTGCGCTCGCGTTCCCGCGGCCCGCCCGGGTTTTCAATCTCGACAACGCGCGTGCTGTGCGAGCGGCTCTGCCAGTCGTGTCCCGCGAGCGGCCGGTAGTGGACCTCCGAATAGGCGTCCAGAACCGCCGTGACGTTGACTTTTCGCTTGAGCAGACGGAGCCTCACTGTGAAATCGTTGCCGCTGCGTTTGAGCGTCCTGGAATCGATCACTTCCGGCTTGTAGGTGTTCCTGTGATTGTCGTAGTCCTGAAGCAGCGCCAGGACCTGGCCGACGGTCGCGCCCGGAACAAAAGCCGCGCCCACCCAGTCGTGAATCAGCCCGCGCGGAACCCTGATGTCGCCTCTGCCGTTCTGCGGCGCGCAAACGACGCCGGCTTGGCGCAGTCTCGAGCGCCGCTGGGGCGTGTTAGCCCAGTAGAAGCCGTCCTGGAGTTGGAGAAGCCCATCCAGGCGGGACTCGGTAAGTCGCACGTACGTTTCAAAGGCGCGCTGGGTTTCGGGACGAGGCGCGCCGGCGGGCGGCGCTTGCGTTCCGGTGGGAGATGTCGCTTGAGACATCAGCAACAGCATGAGCGGGAGGCGGCCCGGCATGCGA
>JBEKLW010000313.1:0-4186 GCA_050008815.1 Bryobacteraceae bacterium | reverse complement strand
TATATCTGCCAGAATTCCGCTGCCTCGGTCTCGGCGGTGCCGGTCATGCCGGCAAGTTTTTTATAGAGCCGGAAATAGTTCTGGATGGTGATGGTGGCGTAGGTCTGGGTCTCCCGCTCTATCTCCACATTTTCCTTGGCTTCCAGTGCCTGATGCAACCCATCGGAGTAGCGACGGCTTGGCTGCAGGCGACCCGTGAAGCTGTCCACAATGATGACCTTGTTCTCCTGCACCACATAATCCACGTCCTTCTCGAACAGCGAATAAGCCTTTAGAAGTTGCGAGATGTTATGGATTTGCTCCGATTTCTCGTTGAAGCGGGCGTAGAGTTGTGCTATTTGGGTGCGCTCCTCCACCCCGGTCTCATGCTCGATCTCACCCAGCTTATCCGCCAAGTTAAATACACCCATCTTCTGTCCAAGCTCCGTGATGTCGGCGGCGACGCTAAGCGTCCCCGCCGGCGCCCCTTCCAGGTCGTTCAACGGGGCGGTCCAGATGCCGAGGAGGAGACGCGAACCATCCTTGCGTACCGCCTCGCGTTCGATGGCGTCCGCCGGCGCGCGGTCCCGGCTGCGCTCGAGATCCGCGAAGAAGTCGGTCTGCCTTTCGGGAGGCGCGATGGGCAGGCGGCGGTCGATGACCTCGGCCTGGCTCCAGCCGAACATGGCTTCGGCGGCGGGGTTCCAGATCCGGACCGTGGCATCGGGATCGAGCGACCAGATGGCCAGCGGCGAGGCGTGGATCACCGCCTCCAGCCTGCCGCTGGTTTCCCGCAGCGCCGCCTCGGCCTGCTTGCGCGCGCTGATGTCTTCGACCGTGCCCTCGTAAAACAGCACCCGCCCGGCCTCGTCCCGGGCCACCGTGGCACTCTCGCGGACGAAGACTTGGCGGCCGTCGCGCTTCGTCCACAGCGCCTCCTGGCCCCGGATCGCGCCCTCGCGCTCGACCGCCTGTTTGAAGGCGTTGCGGTCGTAATGCGGCCCACAACCCTCATGTTCGAGATTGCACATGGCCAGCTCCTCGACCGAGCTGTAGCCGAGCATGGCCGCCAGGGCGGGATTGGCCAGCAGGATTCTCCCATCGGGCGTGGTGCGGTAGATGCCGATGGGGGAGTTCTCGAACAGGTTCCGGTAGCGGGTTACGCTCTCCCGAAGGGCGCACTCGGTGTCGTGGCAGGCGGTGGCGTCTAGCGTGGCAACGAGCAAGCCGGCGGAGCCCCCGCGGGCGTCCCGGACCGCCTTCCCGAAGGCGCGGACCATCCTGCGCCTGCCATCCGCGCGCACCAGCCCGTATTCCAGGACGGCCGACGCCGGCTGGCCCTCGAGCATTCGCAGAAACCCGGCACGGCAAATCTCCTGCTCCTCCGGGGCGGCGAACGCCCAGACCGGCTGGCCGAGAAGGTCCTCCGGCCGGAGTCCCATCAGCTCGCACTGGGCGCGGTTCACGCGCCGGACGGCGCCGTCGCGGTCAACCTGCTGGTAGGGGACGGGCGCGTCGTCGAACAGGGGCCGATACGGCGCCTCAGCCGCCCGCCGCTTCCAGGCCCAGAGGCACACCAACGCGGCGGCGGCCACGACCACGAGCAGATGGCTGAAGACCAGGGCAGACATGGGACCAGCGCCGTCCCTTCTCAGATCGGCTGAATTGGCCGGCAGCTTGAGACCGGCCGATATTCGTCACTGTTCCCGACGCCCGGCGCCGGTATAATCTTCTTTCATGCCCATCGACTGGTTCCCGCTGTGGCTCAGCCTGAAGGTCGCCGGCATCGCCACCGCGCTGTCGCTGGCGCTGGGCCTCTGGCTGGCCTATGTGCTGGCCAATCGGCGGCTCCGCGGTCGGGAACTGCTCGACGCGGCGGTCGCCCTCCCCCTGGTGCTGCCGCCGACCGTGCTGGGCTACTACCTGCTGGTGCTGTTCGGGCGCGTCAGCCCGCTGGGCCGCCTCTACGAGTGGGCCTTCGGCGCTCCCCTGGTCTTCACCTGGCAGGCCGCCGTGGTGGCGGCGATGTTCCACGCCATCCCGCTGCTGGTGATCTCGGCGCGGGCGGCGCTGGAGAGCGTGGACCACGTCTATGAGCGCGCCGCGCGCAACCTGGGCGCCTCGGAGTGGCGCGTCTTCTGGCGCGTGAGCCTGCCTCTGGCGCGGCGCTCGATCGCGGCGGTCGCGGTCCTGGCGTTCGCGCGCACGCTGGGCGATTTCGGGATCACGATCATGATTGCCGGCAACATCCCCGGCCGCACACAGACGCTAGCCGTGGCCATCTATGACGCCGTGGAGTCCGGCAACGGCGCGCTGGCCCGGGCGCTGGTCGTGGTCGTCTCCCTGGTGGCGGTGGCAGTCCTCTCGGTGGCGAACCGGCTGGTCGCCAGACAGGCGGCCTGATGCTCGAGCTGCGGCTTCGCAAACGCTATCCGCCGCGGACGGACTCGGCGGCCTTTTCCCTGGAGATCGAGTTCCGCGCCGCCGGCGGCGTCACCGTCCTGTTCGGCCCCAGCGGCTCGGGCAAGACGCTGACGCTGGATGCGATCGCCGGCTTCGTCACGCCCGATGAAGGCCGCATCCTGCTGGGCGACGAGATCCTCTACGACGGCGCCGCGGGCGTGAATCTGCCGCCGCGGGCGCGCCACTGCGGCTATGTCTTCCAGAACTACGCGCTGTTCCCGCACATGACGCTGCGGGAGAACCTGGCGTTCGCCGCCGAGCGGCGGCCGCGCCTGGAGCGGCACCGCCGCGTGAACGAGATGCTCGAGCGGTTCCACCTGGCCGAGGTGGCCGGGCGTCGCCCGCACGAGGTTTCGGGCGGGCAGAAACAGCGCTGCTCGATCGCGCGGGCGCTGATCGGCTCGCCCAAGCTGCTGCTGCTCGACGAGCCGGCGCGCGGCCTCGACGCCCCCCTCCGCGCCGAGCTCTACGCGTTACTGGGGCAGGTGCGGGCGGAGTTCCAGGTCCCCATCGTCCTGGTGACCCACGACCTGGAGGAGTGCTTCGAGCTGGGCGACGAGATGCTGGTCCTGCACGACGGCCGCCTGGTGCAGAGCGGGCCGCCGCGGGCGGTCGCCGAGCGCCCGGCCAACGTCGAGGTGGCCAGGCTGCTCGGCATCTTCAACCTGCTCGAGGCCGAGATCGCCGAGCTGGATCCGCAGCGCAACCTCAGCCGCCTGCGGCTCGGCGAGTTCCTGCTAACCGGGCCGTACTTCCCCGGCCGCCTGCGCGGCGACCGCGTCTGGCTGTGCGTGCGGCCCGACCAGCTCGGCGTGGCCGCACGGGAGGGCAAGCCCGGGCCGAACCAGATGCCGGCCCAGCTCCTGCGGACGGTCGAAACGCCGCGGGCGGTGCGGCTGGAGTTCTCAGGCGGCGTCACGGTCGAGCTGCCGCGGACCGAGTTCGACAAGCACAAGCATACGAAGGAGTGGCTGGTGGGCTTTCCGCCGCAGGCGCTGCGCCTGGTCTGAGGCGGGCGGCCCGGCGCGAAGCGGCTCAAATGATGCTGCGCTACTACATCACCGACCGCGTGGCGGCGGGCGGCCGCGGGCCGCTGCTCGAGGCGATCGCGCGCAACCTGGCCGCGGGCGTCGAGATGATCCAGATCCGCGAGAAGGACCTGGCCACGCGGGAGCTGATGCGCCTGGTGAAAGCGGCGCTGGCGCTCGAGAACCCGCATGGCGCCAGGATCCTGGTCAACGGCCGCCTGGATGTCGCACTGGCTTGCGGCGCCGGCGGCGTGCATCTGCCCTCGGATGCGCCGCCGCCCGGCATACTGTGCGCGATCGCCCCGCCGGGATTCTTGTTCGGCGTCTCCTGCCACCGCCTCGAGGAGGTCCGCCGGGCCGAGCGGGAGGGCGCGAGCTTCGTGGTGTTTGGGCCGGTCTTCCACACGCCGTCCAAGGCGCCCTACGGCGAGCCGGTGGGGCTCGGGCGCCTGCGGGAGGCCTGTCAGGCCGTGTCGATCCCGGTGATCGCGCTGGGCGGCGTCGACATGCGCAACGCCGCGCAGTGCCTGGAGGCGGGCGCCGCCGGCATCGCCGGCATTACCATGTTCCAGCGCGGCTAAGACGAAGCGCGCCGCCGCTGCGGCTTGCGGGAGGCCGGCATCTTCTCAAGTTGCGCTCGGGGTGAGTCCTCGATCCGTAACGGACCTGCGGGCTCACCCCGTCGCGCGCCTTGAATCTACCGGCCTCGCGCGGCG
>JBEKLW010000312.1:0-4191 GCA_050008815.1 Bryobacteraceae bacterium | reverse complement strand
ATTCGCGCCGGCATGGGCGGCCGGGTTGGAACCTTCATCTCCGGCGGCGCGCCCCTGGGCCGCGGATGCCGTCAGCCCGTGGCGAGAAACGCGGGTTAACCAATTTGTAACAACTGCGTCACCGGGGGTTCACGCGCTCCTCGTATGCTTGGGGTATGCACGGTACACACTTCCTCAGGTTGCTCCGTACTGGCGCAATCGCTGCTCTCATGACAACGGCGGCCTTGGCCGCCGATATTCCTGGCTCCGGAGACGTTGAAGCGCTGCGGCGGCAGCTCGCCGCGCAGCAGCAACAGATCGAAGAGTTGCGCCAGATGCTCGCAGCGCAGCAGAAGCTGCTGGAGCGGCTGGCGGCACCACAGGCGCCGGCGGGCGAGACCCGTCCCGCGGCGACCGCCACGCCGTCTGCGGCTATTGCGGGCGCGCGCAGCCAGCCGGCGCAGAGCCTGGCGCAGTCCGCCAACCCGCCCGCGGGCGAGGCCAAGCCACAGGCTTCGCCTCTGTCGTTCCGCATCGGCAACGCCGACTTCACGCCCGGCGGCTTCATGGACCTCACCTCGATCCTCCGTTCCACCAACGTCGGCAGCGGAATCGGCACGTCGTTCGGCGGCATTCCCTTTGACAACGTCGCCGCCGGCAAGCAGAGCGAGTCCCGCTTCAGCGCCCAGAACTCACGCCTCACGCTCAAGGTCAGCACGAATCATGGCGCCTCCGCGGTCACCGGCTACCTGGAGGCCGACTTCCTCGGCAACGCGCCGGCCAACCTGAACGTCAGCAGCAACGGCAACACCATGCGCATGCGGGTCTACTGGCTGGACGTTCAGCGGGGCAACTGGGAGGTTTTGGGCGGGCAATCCTGGAGCATGCTCACGCCGGGGCGCAAAGGCATCTCGCCCGTGCCGTCCGACCTCTTCTATACGCAGAACGTGGACACGAACTACCAGGTGGGCCTGGTGTGGACGCGGGCGCCGCAGTTCCGCGTGGTCTACCACAGCAAGAGCGGCTGGCACTTCGGCTTCGCGCTCGAGAACCCGCAGCAGTATGTGGGCGGCGGAGTCGTGCTTCCCTCCTTCGCGACATCACAGTTCGACAATGGCTCGACGGCTGGCGTCCCGAACCTGCATCCCGACATCCAGGCCAAGCTCGCCTACGACGCCAAGTTCGGCGGTGGGCGCACGTTCCATATCGAAGCCGCGGGCGTGTTGCGCGGATTCCAGAACGTCGGCCCGAGCCCGGCCCTTGCCCACAACACAACTGAAGGCGGCGCCGGCTCGCTGAACATGAATCTCGAGGTGGTCAAGAACTTCCGGCTGATCGCCACCAGTTTCTACGGCGCCGGCGGCGGGCGATACATCTTCGGACTGGGACCGGATGCGATCGTCCGGCCGGACGGGAGCATTTCGCTTATTCACTCCGGGGCGGGAATCGGGGGCGTGGAATACCAGGTGAACACCAAGGCCCTGCTCTACGGCTACTACGGCGTGGCGTACTTCGGACGCGACTACTCGCCCTCTGGGAGCACTTACGTCGGCTACGGCTTTCCGGGCGCGTCCTCCTCCGCCAACCGCACCATCCAGGAGTGGACCGTGGGCTACACGCACACCTTTTGGAAGAACCCGCACTACGGGGCGATTCAGTTGCTAAGCCAGTACTCGTACCTGGAACGCGCGCCCTGGTCGGTGCCGGCATCGGGCCCAGAGCAAGCGCACGCGCACATGCTTTACAACAACCTGCGGTTCGTGCTGCCGTAGGCCGGCCGGTCACGAGAGTTTCACAGCGCTGTAACAGTCCTGTAACAGACGACGAAAACAATGGAGGTGGATACCCACATGGCAAGACTGTGGATTGGCACACTCGCACTGGCCGCGCTGGCCGCCACACTGGGCGGGCAGACGCTGATCAACGGCGCCGGAGCGACCTTCCCCTACCCGATCTACTCGAAGTGGTTCGACGAGTTCCACAAGCGGCGCCCGAACGTGCAGATCAACTACCAGTCCATCGGCTCCGGCGGCGGCATCCGCCAGCTCGAGGCGGGGACAGTGGACTTCGGTGCCTCCGACCTGCCGATGAACGACGAGCAGTTGAGCAGGCAGAAGACCCGCGTGCTCCACTTTCCGACGGTGCTCGGGGCGGTGGTGCCCACCTACAACCTGCCCGGCGTCAGCCAGGAGCTGAACTTCACGTCGGAGGCGATTGCCGGCGTCTTCCTCGGCACGGTCACGAAGTGGAACGATCCGGCGATCGCCCAGGCGAACCCGGGGGTCACGCTGCCGGCCAGTGACATCGTGGTCGTGCACCGCTCCGATGGCAGCGGGACGACGTTCATTTGGACCGACTACCTCTCCAAGACCAGCCCCGAGTGGAAGAGCCGTGTGGGCTCGGGCGCGTCGGTGCGATGGCCGGTGGGCCTGGGCGCCAAGGGCAACGAGGGCGTGGCCGGGCTGGTTAAGCAGACCCCCAACTCGATCGGCTACGTCGAGCTGATCTACGCCATTCAGAACAACATGCCTTACGGCCGCGTGCGCAACAGCGACGGCGCATTCGTCAAGGCGACGCTGGCCAGCGTCACCGCCGCGGCCGCCGGCCAGGCCAAGGCCATGCCGGAGGACTTCCGCGTCTCGATTACGAATGCGCCCGGCCGGGGAGCCTACCCGATTGCGAGCTTCACCTGGCTGCTGATTCCGGAGCGGATTGCGGACCCGGCGAAGCGGCAAGCCATCGTCGAGTTCCTGAAGTGGATGCTCGGGCCCGCTCAGGGCATGACCGAGGCGCTCTCCTACGCTCCCCTGCCGAAGGCCGTGGTGGCGAAGGAACTGCGGGCCGTAGCGCTGATAAGGTAGCCATGGCCTCTGCCGCACTCACGGCCGGTGGCATCGCTCGCCGCTCCCGGACGCGCGGCTTTCTCGACCGGCTGCGCTCGGGTGACGAGGTGGCGCACCTGGTCACGCTGACTTTCGCCGCCAGCATCCTGCTCATCACTGTGCTGCTGGTCATCGAGCTCTGGGGCAGCTCCGCCCAGGCCCGCCACCAGTTCGGCTGGGGCTTCCTGCTCGGCCGGATCTGGGACCCGGTGATGGGTGAATTCGGAGCGCTGCCGTTCATCTATGGGACCCTGGTGACCTCGCTCTTGTCGCTGCTCATGGCCCTGCCGGTGGGGCTGGGCGCGGCCATCTTCCTTTCCGAGATGGCGCCGCCGCGCGTCTCCGACGCGCTGACGTTCGTTATCGAGCTGCTGGCGGCGGTGCCAAGCGTGATCTACGGCCTGCTGGGGATCTTCGTGCTCGTGCCCCTGATGCGCGATACGGTGCAGCCGGCCCTGGAGCGTACGCTCGGTTTCCTTCCGCTGTTTCACGGGGGGAACTACGGCGTCGGCGTGCTGACGGCCAGCGTCGTGCTGGCCATCATGATCCTGCCCTTCATCGTCTCGATCTCGCGCGAGGCGCTGCTCGCGGTGCCGCGCGAGCAGCGCGAGGCCGCCCTCGCAATCGGCGCAACGCGCTGGGAGGCCACCTGGCAGGTGGTGGTGCCTTTCGCGCGGCTGGGCATCCTCGGCTCGGCGTTCCTGGCGCTGGCCCGGGCGCTTGGGGAGACGATGGCCGTCACCATGGTGATTGGAAACGATCCTCGTATCGGCCCCTCCCTCTTCGCGCCCGGCTATTCCATCGCCGCGATCATCGCGAACGAGTTTACCGAGGCCACCGCCGACCTCCACCTGAGCGCCCTGGTCGAGCTCGGGCTGGTGCTGTTCGTGCTCACCTTTGTCATCAACGGCCTGGCCAGACTCCTCATCCTGGCCACGACCCGGCGTGGGACGGCTCAGTCATGATGCGCCGGAAGCTGGTCAACGCGCTGCTGTTGAGGTCGCTGCCGGGGGTGAGAGACCCGCAGCGGCTTGTGCTGGTGACGGACAATGGGAATACGTCTCTTCATTATCCGCTCTACGAGCACCTCCGTGACGGCAGCCAATCTTTGTCCGGCCTGTTCGTCAATGCCTGGGCCGAGAAACACAAGGTGAGAATCGAGGGGTCAGAGGCCGCCAAGGCGGAGCCGGTCTGGGATCAGGCGGTCTCAGGGAACTTCTTTTCCGTCCTGGGCACGACGGGCGCCCTCGGGCGGACCCTGACCCCGAATGACGATCGCCCGGGCGATCCGCAGGCGGTCGCGGTGATCAGCTACGACTTCTGGCAGCGG
>JBEKLW010000311.1:0-4198 GCA_050008815.1 Bryobacteraceae bacterium | reverse complement strand
GAGCCGGGATTCCCTCTTGCCCGCCCGGTTGCGGCCAGTATACAACGACTTGCCTCCTGTCGAGCATTCCGGGCCGTCTGTGTGCGGAAAGACAGGGGACAATGGTGCTTCTCACAGGGGCCACCGCGTTCTCGTGAAAGGCTGGCGCGTTTCCCGGTACCGATCTTGCCAATCTCCCAGAACGGAACTTGGGCACGCGTAGCTGGAGAGAAGGGGATCTATCGCCAGCTATTAGACGCGCAAGAATGCCCGGGAAGTGCCGCGAGAACGCGCACGCGGTATCATCCCTGCTTGATGACAGCCAAACCCGGAAGCGCCACCGGGCGGCCGGCGCCGGTCGAAATCATCCGGTTCCGCCCGCGCCACCTGGCCCGCATCCTCGAGATCGAACGTGCGGCGTTCGCCGAGGGACCCTATACTCGTGCGGTCTTCCTGGACCTGTACTCGCAGTGCGGGGAACTGTTCCTCGTCGCCAAGCTGTTGGGCCGCATCGCCGGATACATCGCGACCTGCGCGGGGGATGGCAGGGCGGAAATCATCTCGCTGGCGGTCGATCCCGAACGTCGGAAAAAGGGCATCGCCGCGGCACTGCTGGAGTATACGCTGGAGCGGCTGCGGGTGTCCGGCGTGCGCCTGGTCGAACTGATGGTGCGCGTGGACAACGAAGAGGCGATCCGCTTCTACCGCCGCTTCAGCTTCCGCCGGGTTCAGGAAGTGCCGGGCTACTACGAGAACGGCCGCGCCGGCCTGCGGATGCGCCGGACCGTTGCCGGTGAGCTAAGGCGCTTATGATTCCGATACGAATTTTCTATTTGGTTTCACGGGCGGAAGCGTCTAGAATTCAATTAACGCTACGGCAGCGCGAGACGCCGTTCGGTCCCACGTCGCGCCCGATCTAGAGGATTCCACCAAGAACACAGAGAGCTTCCGCACATGGAACGCATGAAGTGCGTGTGTACTGCTTTGATAGGTTGTCTGCTCGCATACGCGGCCGTTGCGCAAACACCGGCGCCATCCCAGCCTGCGCCGGGGCCCGCCGCGAGCGCGCAGACGCCCGCTCCAGCGGCCCCCTCCGCGCCACAATCCCTCCTGGGTCCGGTCGATCTCAGCGGCATCATCGACGCTTACTACGACCTGAATTTCAGCCATCCCGCCTCAGGCAACAATCAACTTCGCAATTTCGACATGAAAGCGAACCAGTTCAGCCTCAATATGGCCAAGGTCACCTTGTCGCACGATCCGGATCCCATCGGTTTCCGTCTGGATTTCGGGTTCGGCCGCGCCTTCGAGACCATCCACAGCACTGAAGCGGCGCCCGGCGTCTTCCGCAACATCGAGCAGGCCTACGTGAGCGTCAAGCCGGCCAGAGCCAAGGGCCTCGAAGTGGACTTCGGCCAGTTCGTTACGTCAGCCGGCGCCGAAGTCATCGAGACCAAAGAGAACTGGAACTACTCGCGCTCCCTGCTGTTCGCCTGGGCCATCCCTTACTACCACTTCGGCCTGCGCGCGACGATGCCCCTTGGCAAGTACTTCACTGCGGGCGTGCATCTGGTGAATGGCTGGAACAACGTCGAGGACAACAACTCGGGCAAGACCGTCGGCCTGACCGGAGCGCTCGCCGTGGGCAAAGTCACCTGGACCCAGACCTATCACGTCGGGCCCGAGAAGACCGGCACCAACAGAGGGCTGCGCCACCTCTATGACACCACCCTGCTGGTCAATGCCACCGGGACCACCAGCTTCCATGTCAACTACGACTACGGCGTGGACAAGAAGATCCTGGGCGGCGAGAACCGCTGGACCGGAATCGCCGGCGCCGCGCGCTTCCAGCTCTCGAGAGTGTTCGCGCTGGCGCCCCGCCTGGAGTGGTTCAACGATGCCGATGGTTTCGCTACCGGGACGGTGCAGAAAGTGAAGGAAGTCACTCTCACGGGCGAGTTCAAGCTCCGGGAAGGAGTCCTGACCCGCCTCGAATACCGCCGCGACTGGTCCAATGCTCCGTTCTTCGACCGCGGGTCTACCCCCGGCACCTACAAGAACCAGGACACGCTGCTGGCCGGCCTGGTGCTGTACTTCTCCGCAAAGAGGTAGGGGGGCTTGGCCCTTACCCGCGCCGCGCCACGTACAGCAGCAGCCGTAACACTACCACCGGAATCATCGCCAGCATCACATAAAACAGGATCCTTCTCGGCTACGGCGTGCGCCGGTGTTTCCAATGGCGCATTTCGGGGCGCTTGGCCACTCCGACCTGGTCCTGATGCTGGAGATCCCAGGCGAACTCGCGGGCGGTGGCGTAGCGGTTCTTCGGGTCGCGCTCCAGCGCGCGGTAGATGATCTCCTGGAGCTCGGGAGGAATATCGGGATTGACTTCGCGCGGCAGGACAGGATTGTTCAGCAGCCGGTCGTTCATGATGGCGAAGGGATTGGGCCCGGAAAACGGCGTCTTCCCGGCCAGCATCTCGTACGACATCACCCCCAGCGCGTAGATGTCGCTGCGCCCGTCGCCGCGCCCGGCGGTTCGTAGCAGGTGAACGTCATCTTGCGGTCGTTGTCGTAGAAGTCCTGCGCCTCGATGAAGCAGGAGCGATCCCTGCTCTCGTAGACCATCCTCTTGTTCCTGAGCTTCGGCGCGCCGCCGCTCAGGTCCAGCTCTGCCACAACCAGCCTCGAGTAGTCGTTCGGGAGCTCGGCGCTAACCGCGCGGCCGGACCCCCCTGGTCCGCGCCGAACCCCGCGGTTGGCGCTAGCCGGGTCTGGAGACCCGGCGGCGGGCGTGGACGCCCGCCGTACTCAATCCGCCGGGCTAGCGCGGCTTGACCGTCTCGCCCTTCTTGAGCAGCGTGGGCTTCTTGCGCTGCTGCGCCGCTTCGTCGGCGCGCTTGGCCTCGGCGGCCTTCTTCTCCGCGAGGTCCTTGGGCTGCATCACGCTTTCAATCTGCTCCTTCTCGCGCTTCACGCGCTCGCCGACCTCGGTGGCGCGCTGGCCGAGGTCCTCGCGGGAGGCCGCAAGACTGTCGCGCGTGGTTTCGATGGCCTGGCTCAGCATGAACTCGTAGCGCCCCAGGTCGTTGGGCTGGCTGTCCCGGATCTTCTCCAGGACCGGCAGGAACCCCGTCTCGGCCTCCGCGACCGCCTTCATGACCAGGGCGACGTCGAGCTTGCGCTGGAGCGCGTCGTCGGCGACGGTGTCGATGGCGTCGATGATCTGGCCGTACTCCTCGAGCAGATCGTGAATCATGCTGCCGCGGCCGGCCTTCTGTTCCTTGACAAGCTGCTGGACCTGGTCGAGCCGCTGCCGGGCGAACTCCAGGTAGAGCTTCAGCCGGTCGTTCGGGTCCTGCGCCTCGCGGACCCGGTCCACTTCGTCCGCCGCTAGGAAATCCCGCTGCGCCACCGATGGGATGGCGCACATCGCAAGCGCCAAAACGAGCAACGCTCTCCGCATCACTTACTCTTCTCCCCCAGGAGGCCCCTAAGCAGATCTTCACGGATCTTCCGGACGGCCGCGCGGACCTCGTCCAGCACGCCGCGGTCCTCGTAACTCATCTGCTCCCGGAAGTCGTCCAGGCGCCGCAGCAGTTCCCGCGTCCTGATCTCGGCGCGCTTGAAGGGCATCGGCTTCTTGCGCGGGTTCTTGTGCGTCTCCAGCAGGGAGCTGTAGGCCAGCTCGACCGATTGCCGAACCTCGTCCAGCGCCGCCGTGGTCCGCTGCAGGTCGCCCGCAACGTAGGAGTCGCGGGCGGAGGTGAGCGCCGCGCCGGCATTGGCGAGCGCCATCCCGGCCCGCTTCTCCAGGTTCGGCTCCGCCTTCACCGCGTCCAGGCCGGCCCAAACCGGCAGCGCCAGGGCGAGGGCCGCGAGCAACATACGGAACGCGCTCAACGGCTCACTTCCGCTCCAGCTCCCGGCGCAAGACCAGGATTCTCTGCCGCGCTTTGAACTCCTCATTCGGGTTCTTCCCCTGGCTCGCCGCCAGGAACTTCTCGTAACTCTCGATCGCCGCCTTCAAGTCCCGCGTATGGTCCAGAACGAGCGCCCGCAGATAGTTGTGGCCGGCCGTCTCGGCGCCCAACGCACGGACGCGGTCGAGCGCCGCCAGCGCTTGCGGGTAGTTCTCCAGTGAGATGAGCATCGCCGCCAACTCGTTCCAGGCCGGAACGGAGTCGGGCTTCGCCCGCGTCACCTGAGAGAACTGCTG
>JBEKLW010000310.1:0-4202 GCA_050008815.1 Bryobacteraceae bacterium | reverse complement strand
CGGGTTGGGCGGCAGCGGCGCTTCGCTCGATGCGGCGTTGACCTATTCCGGCGTCGTCTTTGCCGGCGCTATTCTGGATGTAGCGCTGAAAGTACGGATATGAGGTCTCGGTGCGCAGCACGTAGAACTTCTGATCCTTTATGTCCCTGCGTTCGATAAGCGTGTGCACACCACGGGCGAGGCTTTGAAGGCCTTCTGCCGTGAACGCATCCCGAAGGGCACAGAGCAGTAACGTTATCGTAGTAAGGCGCTGCTGACCGTCGACAATGCCACGGACGTCTCTGTCGTCGTACACGACGAAGTTGCCGATGAAATAGTCGCCTTCGCTCTCGACAATGACATCGTTCCAGAACTCCTCAAGATTGACGCGGTCCCATGAATAGGGGCGCTGGAACCGAGGAATCTTGTAGAAGGCCTCCGAGAGGAGCTGCCCGACTTCCTTATCCAGACAGTTGATCTTCATATGAGGGATCCGGGTCCCTGATTATTGTACGCCTGAACGGGAAGACGTACACTCTTGGGACCCAAAGCCTCCGGGAATGAAAGCCGCGCCTCTGCGTCTCTGCGGTGAATCAGGCGCCCGGGCCTACGAGCACCCGCTCGTGCCCCCGCAGTTGGCGCACTTGTAGCAGGAGCCGTTGCGGGTCATGATGGAGCCGCACTCGGAGCACAGCGGCGCGTCGCCCGACACGGGAGCGAAGGGCAACTGCGGCTGCGGGTCCGGCTCGGTCGGACGCAGATTCTGCGTTTCGCCCGCCTCCGAAATCGCGTACTCCGGTCCCAGGAACCTCGTCCCCATCCAGCGGAAGATGTAATCCAGGATCGACTTGGCGTAAGGGACCTGCTTGTTCCCCGTCCACCCGCTCGGCTCGAAGCGCACGTGGCTGAACTTGTCCACCAGGAATTGCAGCGGCACGCCGTATTGCAGCGCGAAGCTGATGGCCGTGGCGAAGCCGTCCATCAGCCCGGAGATGGTCGAGCCGGCCTTGGCCATCATGATGAACACCTCGCCCGGCAGCCCGTCCTCGTACAGGCCCACCGTGATGTAGCCCTCGTGCCCGCTGATGGAGAACTTGTGCGTCACCGCCTGGCGCTCGTCGGGCAGCTTCCGCCGCACCGGCCGGTAGACGATCTTCTCCGCGGTGCCCGCGCCCGGCCCGGCCATCCCCGCCGACTTCGAGCCGCTCGAGCTAAGCGGCTGCACGCGCTTCGACCCATCCCGGTAGATCGCCACCGCTTTCAGCCCCAGCCGCCAGCTCTCGACGTAGGCGTTCACGATGTCCTCGACCGAGGACTCCTCGGGCATGTTGATGGTCTTCGAAATCGCGCCCGAGATGAACGGCTGCGCCGCCGCCATCATCCGCACGTGCCCCATGTGGTGGATGAACCGCGCCCCGTTGACCGGCCGCAAGCTGCAATCGAACACCGGCAGGTGCTCGTCCTTGATGTGCGCCGCGCCCTCGATGGTCCCCGTGGCGTCGATGTGGCTGACTATCGCCTCCACCTTGTCCGAGCTGTACCCCAGCCGGATCAGCGCCTGCGGCACCGTGTGGTTGACGATCTTGATCGCGCCGCCGCCCACCAGCTTCTTGTGCTTCACCAGCGCCAGGTCCGGCTCGATGCCCGTGGTGTCGCAGTCCATCATGAACCCGATCGTGCCCGTGGGCGCGATCACGGTCACCTGCGCGTTGCGGTAGCCGTGCTGCCGGCCCGCCTCGTAGGCCTCCTCCCAGACCTTCTGCGCCGCCTCGTGCAGCCCAGGCGCGTTGCGCGCGTTGATCCGGCTCACCGACCCGCGGTGCATCCGCATCACCTCCAGGAACGGCTCCTCGTTGTCCGCGTACCGCGCGAACGGCCCCACCGCCGCGGCGATGCGCGCGCTGGTCAGGTAGGCCTGCCCGCACATCACCGCCGTCACCGCCGCGGCGTAATCGCGCCCCGCCTCGCTGTCGTATGGCAGGCCCAGGGACATCAGCAGCGCCCCCAGGTTCGCGAAGCCCAGCCCCAGCGGCCGGTAGAGGTGCGAGTTCGTGGCGATCCTCTCGGTCGGGTAGCTGGCGCTATCGACGAAGATCTCCTGCGCCAGGATCACCGTGTCCACCGCGTGCCGGAACGCCTCCACGTCGAAGCGGCCGTCCGCCCCCAGGAACTTCAGCAGGTTCAGGCTGGCCAGGTTGCAGGCCGAATCGTCCAGGAACATGTACTCCGAGCAGGGGTTGGAGGCGTTGATGCGGCCGGAGTTCTTGCACGGGTTCCAGCGGTTCACCGTGCTGTCGAACTGCATGCCCGGGTCGCCGCACTGGTGCGTGGCCTCCGCGATGTGCTTCAAGAGCTCGCGCGCCTCGTAGCGTTTCACCGGCTGGCCGGTGAGCACCGAGCGCGTCCACCACTCGCGGTTCTCCATCACCGCCTGCATGAACTCGTCGGTGGCTCGCACGGAGTTGTTGGCGTTCTGGAAGAAGATCGAGCCGTAGGCCTCCCCGTCCAGCGACGAGTCGTAGCCCGCGTCCACCAGCGTGTGCGCCTTCTTCTCCTCCTTGGCCTTGCACCAGATGAACTTCTCCACGTCCGGGTGATCGGTGTTCAGGATCACCATCTTGGCCGCCCGCCGCGTCTTGCCGCCGCTCTTGATCACCCCGGCGAAGGCGTCGAACCCCTTCATGAAGCTCAAGGGGCCGCTGGCGCGCCCGCCGCCGGAGAGAGTCGCCTCTTCCTCCCGCAGCGGCGAGAGGTTCGTGCCCGTGCCCGAACCCCACTTGAAAAGCATCCCCTCGGTCTTGGCCAGCTCCAGGATCGACTCCAGCGAGTCCTTCACCGAGTTGATGAAGCAGGCCGAGCACTGCGGCCGCGTCTCCCCCTTGAGCAGCTTGCGGATCGAGTCCGATTCCTCGTCGTAGCAGAAGCCGTAGCCGCGCGCCTCGTTCACCCCCACGTTGAACCAGACCGGCGAGTTGAAGCTGGCCTTCTGGGTCAGCGCCAGGTGCGCCAGGTCGTTGCGGAAGTTCTCGGCGTCCTCGGCGGTCTGGAAGTAACCGCCCGCCTTGCCCCACTCCGTGGTGGTGTCCACCACCCGGCGCACGAGCTGGGCCACGCTCGACTCCCGCTCCGCCGTTCCGACCCGTCCGTGGAAGTACTTGCTGGCGACGATGTTGGTGGCCGTCTGCGACCAGTCCGCCGGCGCTTCCACGTCGCGCTGCTCGAAGATCACCGTGCCCTTGTCACTGGCTATGCTGGCGGTGCGGATCTCCCAGCGGACCTCGTCGTAGGGGGTCCTGCCTGGCGGCAGCTTGGCGGTGAAGTACCGCGGGAAGCAGAGTCCCTTCCGCGGGGCCGGTTTGGGGTTCCGCTTCAGTTCCTGGACTTTGGTGCTCAGATCGACGCTCAACTGACCCATTGCTCGGCTCCTTGGGTTTCCAGGGGACGCCCCGCGAAGGGGCTACGCTCTGCAATGTTGCCCCAATATATAGTGCCCCGTCAAGGAGAATATCTATTTGTGGGGCATCTACTTACAGTCTACCGGAATCTCAGCCTCGCGAGGATCCGGCGGAAACACCCGGCCTACCCCACGCGGCCCCCTGTCGGCGGTCGGTTGCCGGCGGGCGGCTTAGCTCCGCAGGATCTGCTCCCGCACGGGGTCGAAGTCGATCCGCCGCTTCTCAACGTAGGAAATGTTGCCCAAGTGCGAGGCTTGCGCCGAGCGGTGCCCGATCAGCACGTCGCCGCTGGGCAGCTTCCGCGAGCGCACGGACTCCAAGAAGTTCTGCACATGGGAGGCGGTGAGATTGTCTCTGTCCGGAGGCAGTCCGGTTGAAAACGCCACCGGCTGCGCCTCCTGCCCCGCCGGGCGGAATTCGTAGCCCGAGCGGTCGATGAAGAGCTTGCCCTCGGTGCCGCAGAACTCCGTCCCCGCGCCGAAAATGCCCGGCGCCAGCGTGGCCTCGAACGCGGCCGTGAAGTCGGCCGGGTACTCCAGCAGCACGCTGATCGTGTCCGGGGCCGTCCGGCCGTCCTTATAAGCGTAAATGCCGCCGGCCGCCACCGCCGATTTCGGGATGTCGTGGCCCATGAACATGTGCACCACGTCGATCCAGTGCGTAAACAGATCGGTCACCTGCCTGCCGCCGTAGTCCAGGTAGGCCCGCCAGTTGTAGTACTGCTGCGGGTCGTAGTCGCGCCACGTCAGCGGGCCCACGAACCGCACC
>JBEKLW010000031.1:0-11222 GCA_050008815.1 Bryobacteraceae bacterium | reverse complement strand
CGAGCGCCACGGTCCGGCGGTGGAGGGCGGGCTTCCAGTCGAAGTGGACCGAGTCCTTCCGTTCTTTCGCCGCGCTGGAGGAGTCGTCGTAGGCTCCCTGCTCGATATCGCAGGTGTGGATCAGGCCATAGGCCCGGGCCCAGAACGGCGAACCGTCGCCGAAGACGACGCGCAGCCTTCCCGGCACCCGGACCAGGGCGCTCGGATCCAGGACGATGGTCGCGTGACCGTCCTTCACCGGGATGACGGAGTGATAGCCGCCGCCGTTGTCGTAGGCGTAGCGGCCGGTCTGCGGGCCGTTGATACTCCCTGCGCCGCTCTTCTCCAGCCCGACCAGCTGATAAGCCAGCGTGTCCGCGTCCATGGCGACGTCGAGCGTGTACCGGCCATCCGGTTGCCTCACCAGCGCGCGGCCGGTCGAGGACTTGAAGTGGTTCCAATCGCCGATCGCTTTGATCCGTCCCAGGCTGTCGGTGAACTCGTAGCGCTTGAGGCGCACGTCCATCACGATCGTGGCCGGCCGCGCGACCAGCAGAGGCACTGTGGCGGAGTAGTGATCCACGCCGGTGAATTGCACCTTCAGTGTTCCCGCGTACTGCGTGGCGATCGCGTAGCGGCCGTCCGCACCGACCAGGGACCGAGTCGCCCCCGTCGAGCGCGTGCCTTTCCAGATCTGGACGTGGGCGAGTTTCATCGGCGCCCCGTCGGCGCCGAGCAACGTCCCGGTGATCACCGTGGCGGGCGGGGTGCGAGTCTGCGAGATGCCTAGCGACGTGAGAACGCAGAGCGCGGAGCTTAGCAGAGCCGGAACGGTGATTGCCGGTCGCACGAGCCACCTCCTTGCAGCGGGCGTTTCGATGCGCGGTTAGGCCGCAGTGCGCGGGCCGATCATAGCAGTTTCCTGGCTGGGCGTTAGCTCACTGCGCGCCGGCATTCCGGAGGCCAGCGGTCGCAAATCTGCCGCAGGATGGACGAATGGTCGATCGGGCCAGACGAGGCGGGTGGCGGTACGACTGGGTAGCGGAGGGAGGGGGACTCGAACCCCCAAGGGCTTGCGCCCGGCGGTTTTCAAGACCGCTGCCTTACCAGTTAGGTCTATCCCTCCAAGTGTTCGTAACCTATGCCGTGCCTTGCGACTACGCCACCGACCATAAGGCTCGATTCGCCCGCAGGACGCCAACTATCCCTCAACTATCCCCCAACTCCGACCGCGGCGTGGAACTGCGCCAACTTTGCCACGCCTTCGGACAGATCCCGCTCGCTCACGATGTCGTAGCGGTCGAAGATGTCGCGCGTCTTGTGGCCGGTCAGTTTCATGGCGATGTGCTCCGGCACGCCCGCGCGGACCAAGTTGCGGACGGCCGTGCGGCGGAAGTCGTGCGGCACGCGTCCCAAGAGTGCCGGTCGAACCACTTCCTCGAGGTTCCCGCGCTTCACGATCGAGGCGCGGCGGCAGGCGCCGTGCCAGGCCGTGTAGAACTCCTGAATCCTGGCCCCGTCGTGGTGGAAGACCCACGGCACGAGCTGGCCGGTGCGCTTGGCGTACGCGGTCGCGCGCTCGCGTTGGCGCTCGAGGAGCGCGCGGAGCGGCGGCAGGGCAGCGAATGGGAACGTGCGGCCCTCGCCCGTCTTGGTGCTCCCGACGTCGAGCGTGACCACGCCCGCCGCAAAGTCTACGCGGTCCCAGGTCAACGGCAGAACTTCGGAAGGCACGCGCCAGCCGGTAAACGCTGCGAACTCCACCACCGGCCGCACGTAATCAGGGAGTTCGGTGAGGAGCCCCGGGAAGTCGTCGGGCTCGAAGAAACCCGTCCGAATGTTCGCGGCCTTGAGACTCGGGAACTCGGGGACGTTGGCCGCACGCCCCGCCCGCTTGGCCAGCCGGAAAGCGTGCCGGAGGGCATTGAGTTCGTTGCGGATCGTGGCGGGCGCAACACCGGCCTCTTGGCGCTCCCGCACGTAACGGTTCAACCGGTCCGGGCGGATGGCTGCGGCGCGGGTGCCGGCAAAGGCCGCCGTCAGGTGTTTCAACGAGAGCTCCATCCGCTTCGTCGAGCGGCGGTGGTTGACCACGTAGTCATCGCGGATCAGCTGCGCCAAGTCCTCAAACGTCGTGCGCTTCACATCGGGCGCGGTGAACTGCCCGAGTCCGAGTTCCGCCTGACGGCGCGCCAGCAACTTCTCCGCGGCCTTGTAGTTCTCGCTGCCGCTCGATTCCTCGTACGTCTTCCCGCCGACGCGGTAGCGAATCCACCAGAACCGGCTGGCCTTCTGGCGCCGGATCGTGCCGAAGTCGCGGCGCTCCGTCGCGGGCAGCGAGGTGGTCGCTCCCCGCCGTTGCCTTGGGTCCGTCATGGTGCCCTCTTCCGCCGCGCGCGTCATGGCCTCCCCCTTTGTGTGCGGACCGCTCGCCGGATCGCCTTCGCCGCCGCCTGGCATCGTAGGGCTGCAGCACGGCTTTCCTCGCCCCAACGCTCGAGGCCCGCGGCGACTTTCGCCGCGATGGCCGGGGTGACGCCGCGGCTCCCGTCGCGAATCTGCCAGAGGAGCGTTTGACTCACCCCCGCCCGCTTCGCGAGGGAGTTCAACGATCCAGGGAGATGTGCGAGGGCCTTCCGCATGGCGCCGGCGAGCCTGTCACTGTGTGCAATAGACATTATTGCACCTTCAGGAGGAAGTCAATCACTAGGCGGCCGGGCGCTCATCCAGCCAGCGCGCGAGCCGCAACTCGCTACAGCGAACGTGCCGCCCCACGCGCACCACGAACGGAAGCCGGTCGGCCTGAGCATACACATAGCGCGTAGGCAGGGCGAGGCGGGCCGCGGCCTCGGGCACCGTCAAGAGACGGTCCTCCGGCGCCGCGGGGGCAGGCGCCTTCGCGGCCTCCACCAGTTCGAGCAAGTCCTCGCGGACGAGCGTCAGGTTGATCGGCGTCCCGGCGGGGTTGGCCAAGGCGAGCACCTTGAGCGCAGTGCGGAGCTCGTTGGTCACGCCGCCGTCTCCCCGAACGGCGCAAGCCGTCGCGGATGCAACGCCCCCCACGCGAGCCGCCGGCAGCGCGCGCAGCAGTAGCGCCGCCGACTCCCGTGGCGTGGCGTATCAGGTAGGGGCTGTCCACACTCGGGGCGAGCGCACCGAATGGCCTGGAACGCTTTGTAGCGCGTAGGGCGAGCCATTGCGGCGGTCATGGGTGAGTCGCCCTCACCGCCACGACTCCGCGCCGAGCCCGACGCGCCCCTCGAGATCCTTGAGCCGCTCGCCAAAGTCGGCTGCCTCGATGAGCCGCGCCTGCACGCCCGCCAGGACGGCCAACGCATTTGCTCTTCGCGTATCCAGCTCACCAGCGCGTGTGCGCTCGAGCGCCTCCGCGATGAACCCCTTGAGCCCGCCGGCCGTCTCGAGATCGTAGTCGCCCGCCAGCGGAGGCACCTTGCCGCGGGCCTCACGGCCCCGCGCCTGGGCCTCGCGCCACCGCTCCGGGTCGGCGTGCGTGAAGCACCGGGGCCCGTCTGGCGTCTCGATCGTGCCCGGTGCCCGACACCGTTGGCCGTTAGACCGCTTCGAGCTGCACGTCGGGAGCGCGCCCATGGAGCCCTATCCTCCGTTGCCCGCCGGCAGGGCACTAAGGACTAGGAGGCGGTTAGTCACGCGGCAGCCGTGCATCGGACGATGAGGCGCTGGTACTTCTCCACGGCAACACGGTCGCCCCGGGTCCGGGCTTCATCGGCGAGCCGTCGTATGGTCCGGAGATCGAGGCCGCGTTCAAGCTCACGGAGTTGGGCGCTGAACTCGGGAGTTGGAGGATCGCACCCCTCGGGCAACGCATTGTCGTTCGTTCCCGCAGCAGCAGCGCCGCCGTTTGAGGCGGCGCGCTGCCCGGTTCCTTCATCTTGGGAGGATGAAGGGATGGGGGAACGTTCCCTTCCTCCCATCCCCTCTCCAGTACTAGTGCTCACCGTGGGTTGAGGTCCCAAGTCCACCGTGCGGTGAGGTCCCGAATGGGGCCTCGGCTTCGCCGCGAGGTTAGGTCTCGCCGCGAAGTCGGGGAGCGTGGCGAGGTAGGCGTCGAGCTGCGCGGCGCACGCCAGAATCGTCTCGTGCTTGCCGTCCGCCGGGGTGAAGGCTGCGGGCAGGATCGCGTACCAATGAGCCAACTGGCGCCGGCCGTGCGGATGGCGTGACTCGAGCAGGCCAGCCCGGTGGAGTATGGCCCGCTCGTTCATCACCGTGCCCTCAGCGAGCCCCAGGCACGCGGCTAGGTAGTCGGCCGTACCGTACGCGCCCTCACCCGTCTGTGCGTTCTCAAGCCGGTGCTCGAGATCCCAGATCGCCTTCTGGCTGGGATTCAAGCGACGGCTAGCCCAGACGACACGGGGCCGGCGATCGCGGACTGGCGGAGCATTCCGCTCGCCGTCGCGGGCGATGGGGGAGTGGAGTGCCGTCATAGTTCTGCCGGCTCGGGTGGGCTTTCACGAGTGACGAGAATCCACAGTTCCCGCCGCGATCGCGGGCCGGCGGCTGTGTGCTCGGCATCTACGCGCGCTCTAAACGCGGCGCGAGACTCGTCCTCGCCCTGTCTAAAGATTTTGAGGGCTGATTTGGGCTCGAGGCGCCGCGCGATCCGATCAAGGCGCAACCGTCCGTCGCGCATGGGTCAGCTTCCCCCGGTGCCGTCGAACGGAACGGCGGCGCCTGTGTGCCGCCCGATTCTGTTCGCGCGCTGGCGCGCCAGGTGCTCGAGGTCGCGCCGCTGTACCGTCCAGCGGTTCGCAATCTTCCGAGCTGGCAGGGCGCCGGTCAGCACCAGCCGCCATCCTTGGGGCCAGGAGAGGCCCAAGTGCTGGCACACATCCGGCAGGGACATTGTCTCGCTGCGCTCCGTTGCCATGACCGCTGCTCGTTTGGTAGACGGTCGCGAAGGTAGCGAGAGACAGAAACGACCGCGGGGGCTATCTTGTTCACGACTTCCTCATGCCTACTCGGCAAGGATCTCGCGCGATTGGTGGCTGGGACGGCGGGCTCTTCCAAGTGTACCGGCCGGCCGATCTCGCACGCGCCATGACGAATTTGCTGGAGGATCACGCGTACCCTGTGACGTGGACGAGCAAGGGCCCAGTGGCGCTAGTCCGACCCTCCTATCGCTCTCGGCGACTGATCCGACGCTACCTAGAACGAATCCAGAACAAGCAAAGTCTTGCAGCCACTCAAGGTCGGCGTGGCCGGCCGGGCAAGCCTGGAATCATGCAGGTCTACCCGCCCCCGCTCTTCACAGGGGAGACCGCAAGCTCTCGTCGAACCGTTCGCTTGAAGGGGATCCGCGAACTGGCACTCTTGAACCTGGAGATCAAGGAGCTCAAGAGATTTCAAGGGGTGCCAAAATCGACCGCGATCGCCCAAGCCGCTGCGGCCATCGGAGTGAGCCGTTCGACGTTACACCGCCTTCTTCACGCAACCTCGAAGCGGCTCACGTGGGACACAGCTCGCAAAGTCCGAGGATTTGTCACCGAGAAAGAGTGGACAAGACTCCAGAGGCTGATGTTCCCACCGAGAAGCCCATGGACTCCGTCGATGTGACGCCTGCCTAACGCTTCGCGGCTGCCGGCTGCATTGTAGCTGTGGCTGCTGGCCGGATCCCCGGCGCCGTCTCGCCACCGTCGAGATGGGGGACAACACTTAATGCGTGAGTCAGATCCTTCCGCCGGAACCGCAACTAAAACCGCACGCAGCGCCTGGCACCGTGCTTGGGCTGAGCGGGCCTTTCGTGGGTGGGCGGTGCCGGTCGTCGTCGGTCTGGCATTCTCTGTCGTCGTAACCTCTATCCGCATTTCCGGGCACGAGGCACTCAGAGTTGTCGCGCGAGACGCTCTTGTGTGGTTTGTCGTCCCGTTCGTTGCGATTCTGATTGTCCAAGTCGCTGGCACGCTGGCTGACCTTGTGGCCGTCGCTCTGGCTCCTGTTGCGAAGGCACTCGTCGCCCGGATACCGGAACCGGATTGGGCCGGGTGGTCGCGCCGCCACCCGATAACTGCTGCCGCCCTGAAATGGGCGAACGAGGAAGGGGCGCCCTTCTTCGTCATCGGCGTGGGGTTGCTGCTCGCGTTCGCCGGGCCGGAAAGGCGGCTGGTGCTCGCGCCTGCCCCGCAGGCGTTGTGGCTGCCGGCCGGCAGCTTCCAAGTGGGCGGCCTCGCACTCATCGCGTACGGAGCCCTGGCGCTCGGGTTGCGGATCTTCGTTGTCACGAGCCCGGTGGGCGGCGGCTTCACGCGTCCCCTGGGGCAAATGCTCATCGGGACGCTGGTCAATTGGCTGCTCGCCTTCGGCCTTGGGTGGTGCGGGCTGGCAATCGGAGCGGCGCTGAACGCTGGCGATTCCACACGCGCGCCGTGGGACACTCGCGCGCTGACTGTCGCCGGGGTCCTGCTCGTGGCCCAGGGCGTGGCCCTGCCGCTCTACGCCTGGTGGCGGTGGTTTGGCGACCGAGACTTGGACAAGATGATCGCTGGGGTTGTCAGAGCAATGCAGGAGAGCCCGGCTGCTCCACCGCCGCCCGATGCTGCGGGCCCTCCGGTGAACGACTCTGAGCCCGAAGCGCCACCGGGACCACACTTGATGGCTGATTGAGCCTTTGACGCCGCGAGTCTTCCTCCCGTTTTCCGAGCGGCCCCTCGTATGCGCTGCTGGAGGCCCCGCCTCACTTCACGGCCTGGCGCTACCTTCGGCGTCGCGATTGAATAGGCCCAATGAAGGGTCGTGAGTGGTGGGCAGAGTACAAGGCCTACGTGTACGTCGCGCTTGCCGTGTGTGTGCTGTCATGGATGGGAGTCCACGGCCTAAGGGCACTAGGCGTCGTGCTGCTGATCGGCGGAGTCGTTGTTTTGACGGGGTGGGGCAAGTGGAACAAGATGGCGCAGGTGTACCTAACTGGCCCAGGCGAGGTGATGGAACCGAGCGAGCGAGAGGACGCCACCATGCCGAAGCACCGCGCTGACGCCGTGGTGACCTACCCCGGCAAACCGATGGTCGTTGTTTCCGTCGCGACTACTCCATCCAAGATTGTTCTGTCGTTCGGCGACGGCCGCGAGTGGCACGGCACCTACCCGGCAGACGGTCGGTTTCACCTCACGGAGGACGCCTCAAGTTCGCACTCGTTCCTCGAGCCCGGCCCATCCCTCTCGGACATCAGCTATGTCCATGTTGTCTCGGTGCCCGTCCCGATGGACCCGTCGCAACTCGTCAGAGAATTCCGGTCCTCCAGCGGAAACACGCTCCTCATCTCGCCGCCAACTGAACGAGAAGGCCAGGTGGAGGTGGGGATACTCGGTCAGCGGGCCACTCCTGAGATCATGCAGTCCCTCGCGGGACCCGGCTCTGCGGCGTTCTTTCAGGGGCCTCGGTCGGACACCACAATCGTTCTGCGGCACATACCGTAGGCGGTAGATCGGGCGCTGGCGCGTTTGGGTCCGGGCGGCTGTGCCCGTTCTGTGCCCGCAAATACGCCGGCCATCGCCAGACGCGCCGCTAGCAACCTGGAGGCACATTGCTCTTGTGCACACACCGTCTGTTTGCTCTTGTCGCACTTCTTCTCCCTGGAGGCGTCGGAGAGGTTGGTAATGGTCACGACAGGCAGGCCACCCCACCGCCTTCGCTTCGCGGATTCCGGGTGGGACAGACTTGGCAGGCAGTAGGGGCTCCGAGCATGCCGTGTGAGACTGGAGTGCGCTGGTTGCCTGTTCCACAAGCGATCGGACTTCAAGCCGTCGGTAGCTTTTGGCGAGTCTGCGACCCGAGGGATGGCCACACGCAGCTCATCCTTCTCGGAGACACCGTAGTAAAGGTCGGCGCCATTGAGGAAGCGATGAGCGGGAATGAAATCCAGCCGGCTTACCGCCATCGGGACGTCAAAGGAATATGGGACGGCATATGGAAATCTCGCACTGGACAAGTTCTAGGAACGCCCGACTCCATTACCACACACGACGACTACTCCGTCATGCCCGGCAGGCACTTTCTTGAAGCCTTTTTCACCCCTCCTCGCGCACACTGGTGCGCTCTCGTGACGGTGATGAGCGAGGGTGCGGGAACCAATAGATTTGTTGAAGTAACGATCGCGGAGGCTCTCATCCGGCAAAGACCATGCTGGCTCTAGCAGTCGGTCTTGTGTGAGAACGGAGCAGGAGAGTTATTCGGTTGGCGCATTCGTCTCTAACTAATGCGATTCAGAAGGTCTTAGCCCGATGGGTCAACGTGCCGAAAAACACCGGATGAAACTCCGGCCCGGCGCGAACGAGAAACCGCGAAGAAAACCGCCAAGGCGACCCGGGAGGAGACCTGTCAGGGGAACGCTATGGCGAGCGAGAATTGCCGGGGGATAGCGGGGGGATAGGCCCATAGGAACCGTTGCGGTGCCTGGGCTACCGGCGACCGGGAGACGTACCAGACCACTCGGGGTAGCGCGGCGCGGGCACGTTTCCGGTCCGCCCTCACGCCCGCCTAACGCCCTGGCGGTAGCTTGGCTCGTGCAGTTGAATAGGGGGCGCCACGGAGGCCGTTGACGCGATGCGCGATCAAGATTCGTCGGCCTGTCCGGGTTTCCGCCAGCAGGGCGCTTCTTGGCGGCCACAAGCTCTAGGAGGTCAGCGTGCTGGAGACCCTCGCTGCCGGGCTGATCCTCGCGGCCGTGTCTGGCCTTACCTATGTCGCGTACAAACACCCCGCCGGTTACCAGAGGCTCGCGATGGGCATTCTCGGCGTACTTGGCTTAGCCGCCATGGGGATCTTGGCGTACGCCTTCGGCGGGATGTGGTCCATGGCCGGTGGCCTCCATGACAGGCTCTCCGACACCACCGCCACCCTTGCCTCGGAGGCGTTCGCGGTAAAGACCCTCTACTCGGGCACCCGCCTCACCGGCATCGTCCTGATCATCAGCGCGCTTGTCTTCTACTACCTGCTTCTCCTGACACAGTTGCCCGCAATACTCAGGACAGCGGATTCCCAGAAGAAGAAGAAGCCACCCGAGGATCCTGGCGCGGCCACCCCCGACGCCGACCGCGCGGAGTAGGCCGTCCCCTGTCACGTTCGGGTGACGGGCCGGTGACGCCGGCCCGTTTCATTTCGGGCATGGAAGGATCAGATCTACTTATGAATCAGGAAGCACCGCACCTTTCGGAAGATGCGCATGAGCCAAAACAGCTTGCCGTCATGATCGAAGATGCGCGGCGGCGGTGGGTCTTTCCTCTTCTCGTACCAGATGCCACGATGTAACAGATTCACTGGATCGGGCAAGCCACTGGCCCCGATTTCGCCGCTGGGTCGCTCATAGTAATGCACCCGCGTAACCTCGATTCCTGCGGCATCCACCCATGAGCAGTTCTTGGCCTTTGTACCCCGTACCTGCCCAGCCTTGAGAGGTGCATCCCACTGTGCATTCTCGAAGCTCGTAAGTCGGCCTTGCCGTAACTGGTCCCATAGGTGTGCGCGATTGAACTTGCACCGCATCTCCCATTCGCCCATCTTCATGACGGGAGGTGGCGCCATGATTCAAGAGCAGGAAGTGAGGGACAGGCTTGCGGCCTTCCTGCGAAATGACATTTCGCTGGAGGACTTCAAGTCGTGGCTTGCAGCACATAGTTGGAACATGCACCGCGATAGCCCGGCAGCGGCGCGTGAACTTGTTGGCCGCATCGACCTGCTACTAGCGGAGCACCTCAGCGGATATCGAAGCGAGGCGGAGGTGAGGAGTCTCTTCCAGCGGTGGGCTCGTCCCCACGTAATCGCCATAGAACTTACGGCACCGGGAGTCGATCTCATTGGAAGCAACGCTCCTCGCCTGGTGTCAACCACAACCACCGCGACTGCGGCTACGTCTTGTCCGGTATTTGAACTGGGCCTAGCAACACTTTGAAGGGTGTACTCGCCAACACTTCTCCCTTCCAGTAGAGGTCTAGGTAGTACAATCCCTCCTGCGCGGCGATGCCAAGTGTGACCGTGAAGTTTAGGCCACCCTCCGGAGCATCGAACGACGCTTTGAATGTCTTTGGCACTTCGGTAAGTGAACCGTCCGGCTTGCGCAGCGTCACGGTGAATTCCTGTTCGCCCCGAAGATCACCCGGCTTCAGCCCGAAGAAGGCCGTGACTATGATGGACGGCACTATGTTCGGTGGCAGCTCCGGTACGACGGTAATCTTGTAGTTATCAACGACGCGAATAATGGTAGGAACGCCATCTGCTTCTGCGATGACCTTCTCACAGAGCAGGGCGGCGGTGACAAGTGGCTTCGTATTCGGCGTGGCTGGCCCAGGGAGCTTGGTCGGCATAGGGAGCCGATATACCGCCCCGATCGCACCCTTCGCAACCCTATCCCCCGGCTATCCCCTAGACTCACCGAAACTCGGATGTACTCAGATGCAGAACGGCCCCCGCAAGGAGGGCCGTTCGTGCTCAATTCTGCCAGTGAGTGCCGGTGAGTGTCAGTGAGTCTTGGCTTGCAGCGACTTTCAAGACCGCTGCCTTACCAGTTAGGTCTATCCCTCCCGAACAACCTAAGGTACGCGCCCGACAGGCTCCCAGACAACACGGCGCCCGCCGTCAGAGGGACCAGCGGGCGCCGCTCTGCGATCAATGAGTCGACCGGTGCTACTGCCCGCCGTTCCGCCGGTACGCCATCGCCAGCTGGAGCTGCCGGACGGCCGCCCGGCACGCCGCGATCGCCGCCGCCTTGTGCCCACCGAAGTCGTTCGGCGCCTTGTCGAGGAAATCAACGGCGTCGTTGATCGAGGTGATCGCCGCCTGGAGCCTGGGGAACTGCTGCGGCTGCGCGACCAGCTTGGTCGCGTCGAGCCCGCCCACTGCCATCAGCAGGGGGAGGGCACCAAGCCAACGGCTTGCCTCTCTGCGATTCATGGACTGCTCCGGGTTGTGGGAATAGCGGACAGAATAAGTCTCCTGTGCCGGGTCCGCCAGTAGGCTACGGACGCACCGCCCGGCGCACCCAGGTGCAGATCGGCCACTCCCCGCTCACGCGCCGGTTCACCGTCGGAGCCTGGGACGCGACGTGCGCCGTGGCCCGGCTCACCCAGTCGATGGGCACGTTTACGCTGTACGTGCGGGCCCCGCGCCTGACGTTCAGTGCCGCCAGCTCGGCGGGGAGGTGCTGCGCGAAGGTGAGGTAGAGCTGGCGCGTCGGCGTGAGGAGGTCGCCCGCCGAGACGCTGTCGCCGTCGATC
>JBEKLW010000309.1:0-4214 GCA_050008815.1 Bryobacteraceae bacterium | reverse complement strand
TGTCCAAGCGGCGTTTCAGGATGAGCGATATCGCCCCCAGGCCCCCCGCCAGATACCCCGCCAGAGCCAGGACCGAGGTAATGCTCTGAAATACGTTAAGGACTGAGGCCGGTACGCCGGCAATAATGAACATGGCGTTAATGATGTGTAACACAAGCGTGATTACGAATAAATAAATGCCGGCGTGTAGTAATAAAGAAAAAGGCCACAGAGAACGGTTGTTTTTCCATACTCCCCTAAGGATGACTATTTCCTGGAGCATATATATTAGCGGAGCGGTGCGTGAGCGGCGTCTCGAAGGTCTCCTCGGCGCCTGTATCCAGGCCGCTCAAGCGGCGATGGCCGGCCTCCAACTCGGCCAGCATCCCGGGCAGCCGGTTGTAGCTGGCCGAGCCGCAGACCAGCGCCACGTGGGGCGCCCGCTCGAAGAGGCGCTCGCCTTCCTGCTGCGCCACGCAGCCCAGCACCGCAAACGTCTTGCCCCGGCCCGCCTCGCGCTGGAATTGCTGAAGGCGGCTGTAGACCTTCTGCTCGGCCTTGCCGCGAACGCTGCACGTGTTGTAAAGGATCAGGTCGGCTTGCCGGGCCTCGTCCACCTGCGTGTACCCACGGGCCAGCAGCATGCCGGCCACCTTCTCGGAGTCGTGGACGTTCATCTGGCAGCCGAAGGTCTCGAGGTAGAACGTCCGCATGGATCCCCGGCTTCAGCGCGCGGCTACCCGTGCGCGATGTGCATCAGCCAGCCGAGACCGAACAGCGCCACGACGAACCAGCCGAAGCAGTACAGACCGTAGACGATCCGATCCCGGTCGCTCCGTTTCGTCACCACAGCCAGCACAATCGAGGTGAGAAAGGAGAACAGGAGCGCAGCTTCAAAGTGCGTGAGGTTGACCTTCGGCATCAGCTCTTCTTCCCGGCGGCAATCTCGTAAGCGTCCACCATCGCCAGCACGTTCAGGAGGCCGGCCGCGACCAGGAACTTGGTGCCGTAATCGTGAACGGCGCCGGCTACGTCGGGCTGTGAATAGCCGAGCCAGGTGGCGATCAGGTACGGCACGCCGTTGGCAACGTTCGCCAGGAATCCGCCGTAGTAGATGATGACCGTCAGCAAGTCGCCGCCCTGGGGCTTGAGGAACTCGCCGCGCATCATGAGTCCAAACAGGAACATGACCAGGATGGCAAACAGCAGCAGCCCGGCGCGCCCGTAGCGCTTCAGCAGGAAGTGGCCGCCGCCGGGGACAAACCACGCGAGGGCGACCGGCAGCCCCCAGACGCTCAGGGGCGGCATCGGCTCTTTTGGCGCTTTCCGCTTGGAGCTCATCGCAATATCCGAGTTTAACAGACGGCCGCGCGCGCGTCCTGGTTCCGGCCGCGTTGGACTAGACCGCCCGAGGCAGTATCATGGGTCCTTGACCTCAATCTCTGCGTTCTCTCTATCCCGACAGTGAGCCTCTATATCCTGCTGGTTGCGCTTGCGGCCGCCGCGGCCGGCGCCGTCTCCGCGGTGGCCGGCTTCGGCATCGGCAGCACGCTCACGCCGCTGCTGGCCTTCCAGTTCGACCTCAAGCTGGCGGTGGCGGCGGCCTCCGTCCCGCACTTTGCCGGGAACCTGCTCCGCTTTCTCCGCCTGCGCCGTGAGCTCGACCTCCGGGTGTTCCTGGGCTTCGGGATGATGAACGTGGCGGGTGCGGCGGCCGGCGCGCTGCTGCACACCCTGGCCGCCCCTCGGCTGCTGGCGATGATCCTGGGGCTCTCGCTCGTCGCGGTAGGAATCGTGGGCGTTTCCGGCTACTCCGAGCGCATGCGCTTCGGGCGGGTTACGGCCTGGATCGCCGGGGTGCTCTCCGGCCTGTTCGGAGCGCTGGTGGGCAACCAGGGCGGAATCCGCGCGGCGGCCATGCTCGGCCTGGGCGTGCGCAAGGAGGCCTTCGTAGCCACCGCCACCGCCATCGCGCTGGCCGTGGACTTCGTCCGCATGCCCGTTTACCTCATGACCCAGGCGCCGAGGATGGCGGCCATCTGGCCCGTCATCCTGACCGCTGCCGTGGCGGTCTTGGCGGGCACGCTGGCGGGCGAAACCATCCTGCGGCGAATACACGAGGGCCTGTTCCGCCGCGTGGTGACCGGCCTCATCGGCGTCATCGGCGTGGTCCTGATCATCCGGGCGCTTTAGCCCCCATACTGTTCAGTTAGCACCGGAGCGGTCCTGTGCCGCGCGCGGGCTCTTGCGGCCCGCGCGCTTTCGTGGATTCCCCGGCCGTTACGGGGTTCCCGGCACGAGCCGTATCGTCACGGTCGCCGTGCTGGTGCGGCGGAACCTATCCGTGACGACCAGGGTGAACGTATAAGTGGTCAGATAAGTCGGCATTTGCACGTACGTCGAGCACGCCGTCGGATACCAAGTGACAGCCGCGGACGACGTAGTCCACGCGTAATGAAGCGCCGTAGTACCGCTGGAGCCGCAGGCATTGAGCACGACCAGCGGGCTGGTGCTGTCGAAGCTGGCCGGCCCGCTGATGCGGACTACCGGCGGGTTGCCCGGAAGCGGAGGCGGCGGATTCACCGTGACGGTGACGGTCTGGGTCGCCCGGCTTCCGCCGCCCACGACCGTCAACGTGTAGGTCGTGGTCGCCGCCGGAGAAACCTGGACAGAACCGCTCGCCGCCACCGTGCCGAGGTCGGGACTGATGCTGACGGTGTCGGCGTTCCGCACCTGCCAGATCAGAGTCGCCGATTGGTTCGTCGTGATGGCCGCCGGATTGACCGAGAAGTTGAGGATCTGAACCGACGGGACGGACTTGGCAGTGACGGTCGTGCGCGCCGCGGCCTGCCCGCCCAGCGAGTCGGTGACGGCGACGCGGAACTGGCAGGTCTGGCCCTCGGCCGCGGTGAAGGTTGCCTTGGAGGTGTTGGCGCTGGAGAGCACCACAGTCGAGCCGTCGATCTGCGTCCACTGGAAGCTCAGTGCCAGACCCTCGGGCGAATAGGACGCGGATGCATCCAGGGTGATGGAACCCGCCGGAACGCCGATCTGGTCGGGACCCGCGTCGGCAACCGGCGGCGTGTGTCCGGTCCGCACCTCGCGCACGAGGACTTCATACCGGATGCGCGGGATATCCACCGGCACCGCGTGCTTGGCCGTCAGGAAATCCTTGGGCCGAACCCAGTTGCCGAGCTGAAGGCCGAACGCCACGCGGCCATTGTTGTTCGTGCCGACCAGCGACTCGTTCAGGCTCGCCTCGGTGGTGAATGCCAGCCGGTTGGTGATCGGCTGCACGAAGCGGACCGTGCCGCCCGGCTTGTTGCCGCCGCTGGAGCGGAACAGCGCGCCCAGGTTGCCCTCGACGTAAGCGTTGTTCCAGAGGCCAACCTAGGCGCTGGCCCCGACCTGGTCCACCACGTGGTCCGGACTCTGATGAAGCAGTTCGGCCAGGCGGAGCAGGCTGGGATACCCGTCGGAGAGAATTGACGAGTTGAACTCGAAATTGACCTCCTCCCAGTCCTCCTTGGTGGCGGTCGTGGTCAGGCCCTGTGCGGCCAGGGTCGACGCGCAGACCGACAGAAGAGCTGCCGACCTCAAGGCGTTCGCAAGTTGCATCTAAGTCCTCCTAAAGAAAGCGCTGCGTTAGTAGAGCTTCGCTTCTGGGAATCGCCCAGCCGCGGCCGTTCCGACACCCGTCGCTGGCGGCGGAAGCTCAGGGCCCCGCACTCCGACCTGGGCCCCGCTGCGGGCAGATGGCGTCGGCCGATTAGCCAGAATACGGGCGATCTCCCGCATATGCAATGCCAAGTAGCGCTACTCCATAGAGTTGCGGGGAAGGCCGCCAGCGCCTACAATCACGGATGGAGCCTGCCGGACGGGCAGTCGCCTCCGTCAAGAAGGGGGAGGAAAGTCCGGTCTCCTCAGGGCAGCGTGCCGGCTAACGGCCGGGGGGACTCGCTCAAAGCGGGTTTCACGGAAAGTGCCACAGAAAACATACCGCCGGGCGGGCCGGGGCCCCGTGCCCCGAGCTGGTCCGGTAAGGGTGAAAAGGTGCGGTAAGAGCGCACCGCGGCCGAAGTGATTCGGCTGGCAGGGCAAACCCCACGTGGAGCAAGACCAAATAGGAGAGGAGGAGTGGCCCGCTCCGCTGGACTCTCGGGTAGGTCGCTAGAGCCGGGCAGTAATGCCCGGCCCAGACGAATGACTGCCGCCCGCGAGGGTACAGAAACCGG
>JBEKLW010000308.1:0-4225 GCA_050008815.1 Bryobacteraceae bacterium | reverse complement strand
AGCACCAGGGAGTGGCCGGTCGTCTCCCGCGTGCTGGAGGAGTCGGGCGGCCACTGGTCAGACACCATCATCTGGGCCAAGGACCGCTTCGTTCTGGGCCGGGCCGACTACCAGCGCCAGTACGAGCCCATCTGGTACGGCTGGCGGGAGAGCGCCTCCCACCACTGGTGCGGCGACCGCGACCAGGGCGACATCTGGACGATCCCCCGGCCGGCCGAGTCCGAACTCCACCCCACCATGAAGCCCCTGGCGCTGGTGGAGCGGGCCATCGAGAACAGCAGCAAGGCTGGCGACCTCGTTCTCGACCTCTTTCTGGGATCGGGCACGTCGGTCATCGCCGCCGAGCGCACGGGCCGGATCTGCTTCGGGATGGAGCTGGACGCACACTATTGTCGAATCGTGATTGCCCGCTGGGAGGCCTTCTCAGGCCTGAAAGCGGAGAAGTTGCCGGAATAGGGGAGATAGGACTTGACTTCCTCCGGCGTCAGAGTGATGTATCCAGCACCAAATCAAAAGGAGGTGCTTCATGCCCATCGAGAACAGGGAACTGACGGCAGGGACGCGGCTGGTGGCCCGCTACAAGAAGGAGGAGTACACGGCCACCGTGGTGGAGGCGCAGGAGGGCGGCCTCCGCTACCGCCTGGAGGACGGCCGGGAGTTCAAGAGCCTCTCCTCGGCCGGGAGCGCGGTCATGGGCGGCGTCGCCTGCAACGGCTGGAGGTTCTGGAGCGTGGCCGGGGAAGGCAAGGCGCCGGCACCGCAGAAGGAGCGCAAGCCCGCCAAGCGCGAGGCCCAGACCCAGGGCTTCCACCGCCTGCCGGACGAGGAGGGTGCCGAAGTGGGGACGGCCAAGTTCTTCTGCGACGCCTGCATGGAGGCCTTCGAGGCGCCGGCAGGCGAGGAGCCTGCCACGTGCCCCAAGGGCCACCAGCCCGACGGCTCCCCGGCCGAGAGCGCGGTCTAGCGCTCCTGCAGAGCCGCACCCCAGGGAGGCCCCCTTCGGGGGGTCTTCCTCATGTGCCCAGCGGCACCGGGCCCCTTATCAGCAGAGGTGACAAATAGTGACCATGCGGGCCTGCAAGGCTCTCAAGGAAGACGGCGGCCGCTGTCAGTCGCCTCCCCTCCTGGACGGCGACTTCTGCCTCATGCACGACCCCGAGCATGCCGAGGAAGTGCAAGAGGCCCGTCGCCTCGGTGGCCTGCGTCGCCGCAAGGAGAAGATCACCTCAGGGGCCTATGAGTTCGAGGGCCTCGGCAGCGTGAACCAGGTCCGCAGGCTCCTTGAGATCGCCGCCCTGGACGCCCTGGGCCTGGAGAACTCGATAGCGCGCTCACGAACGTTGGCCTACTTGGCCCAGGTCAGCGTCAAGCTCCTGGAGGTGGGAGAGCTGGAGGAGAGGGTCCGCGAACTCGAATCCGTGCTCTTCCCCCGGCTGAACGAGCGGGCCGCTCAAGAGAAGAACAGGCGTGGCTGGAGGTGGCGGCGGTGAGCATCGACGGAAGGCTTGACAAGCTCACCCCCGCCTTGACCGCCAAGGAGCGGGCCATCCTCGTGCTCCGGGCCTGGAAGGAGGAACGCGAGGAAGACGCGGCGGTGCGGCGGACCATGCCGCCCAGTCAGGCACTCGAGTTCAACCGCTACATCCACCTCATGAACGCCGCCAACCTGGACGTGGGGAAATACACCGTGGTGCTTCACATGACGGCCACCCAGCTGGGCTCGAAGAGCGCCTGGCTCGCCTCCCTGCAGATGTGGGGAATCCGCGTCTGGGACCTCGCCCAGTACATCCTCCTCCACACCAACGAGCCCATCACCGAGAGCGAGCACCGGCGCCTGGCGGAGAAGGCCCGGGCCGAGATGGTCCTGGTGGCGGAGCTGGCTGAGGTACTGGTGGAGAGCTACGACGGGTGGACTGAGGCGGACATGGAGCAGGCAGAGGATGGCGACGACGAGCAGGTGGTCACCGGCAAAGCCTGGAACCGGCTGCTTGCGGAGAAGAAGAGGGAACTAACGCGCCTCGTCGAGGAAGGCACCCTGGCCGGCAGACGCAGGGGGCGCGGCCTCCTTATCAACAACGGCTCCTTCTACGACTGGCTCGGTGAGCCGGTGCCTGTGTGTCCCGACTGGGGCAACGGCTACGACGTCCTGCCCGATGACCAGGCGGAACGGGTGGAGTCCCTGAAGAAGGACCGCCTACGTGCCCAGAAGGCCATCGCCGGATCGCCCGCCAGCCCGATCCTGGAGTTCCTGGAAGAGAAGCTCGGATGCCGTGTCACGGAGCGGCAGGAGCGCTGGGACGAGGCGATGGTCGCTCTCCGGGAGAGCCTGCGAGAAGGGGTGCCTTGGTGCTGGCAGGAACTGCGGGCGGCGGAGATGGTGCTGGACGAGGTGGCGGAAGAACTCGGCGAGGACCCGCTACTGCCACCGGTCCGACAAGTCCTCGACAAGACCCACCAGGACCTGGTCGAGCTCCACGCCTTGCTGCGCTTCGTGGACGCCGACTGCGACCTCCCAGAGCCCGATGAGGAGCGGGTTGAGTTCCTGCGGCAGCGCTGGCTGCGCCAAGACGGGTGATTTCTGTGGCGCTTGGGCTTGGGGCAGCCAGTGGCCCCGTGGTATCCTAGCGAGGAGCCGCCGCAAGGGACTGTTCGGTCGGTAACCGGACGGAGCGAAGGGGCTGGAATCGGCTCACGATGAGGAAGATTTGGTGGAACCTAGCCTATCTCTTCGGTCGGCCCCGGTGGGACACTGGCATTACGCCGCCAGAGATGATCGAACTCGTCGAAAGCGGCCAGGAAATCGAGCGGATATTGTAAATCTCGATCAGGGCTAACAAGCCCACGGTCTCGCCCGATGCAATGAGTTGGCGGGCCATTTCGAGGGCAAGCGTGCCGCCCAGGCAATAGCCGAGCGGGATCATCAACTCGCGCAAGAGATAACGATCCAGCAAACGCACCTGTGGGCCAGTGTCCGGCCCGCGCGCCGCAAAGTCGAGGCCGGAGTCGGCGAGCCGCCAACGACCCTGTGCGGTATCAGGGCAGAGCGAGTCGGCGAGCGACGCCCTGGGTTAGTCGGTCAGCCAATTCCCGAGCCCTGAAAGGGCGGCAGATCCCTTCGATGCGAAGCCAAGCCCGCCTTGGGTGCAGTGGGACGCGCCTCGCGTTCAACAACGGCCGTCGGAAGCGCCTGGCATCGCTGAACCACGGCACCCGGACACCTCCAGTCGCTGGTCAACGGAGGGGTCAGTCCATAGTATGAATAACTTTTCCAGCGGCCGCCACGGTTCGGCGGGCGGCGCGCCCACATTCGATCGAGGTTTCCCGGGCGGATTATCGCGTCACAAGGCGGATAGCGTAAAAGCATGATACTAGGGACTGACCCCTCTGGAGAACACCAGCAGACGTTGTTCGCCCGGTTTCCCGATCAACGCCACGGGGCGGTTCGGGAACAGCGCCAGCAACTCCGCCTCGGTGATGATTTTCACGGGTGGTGCCGCGGTCTGCTCAGGAGGAGCTGACACAGTCGCCGGGGCCATGGCGAGCCGCGGTGGTTGCGCCGACGTGAACAGGTGCTGCAGGAGCACACCGGCGACCAGCGCGACCGGCAGGCCAACGCACAGAATTACGTGCCGGAAGTGACGTTGTTGCCGGCGACGGCGCAGGCCCGCCAGGCCGCGTTCAAGCGAGAGGCGGCGCAGGTCCGGGGCCTCGTCCGCGGCCAGGAGTTCGCGCAAAAGGCGGTCGTTCGAGGGACGGTTCATAAGGTGCGGAGTTTTTGCAGCAGCCGTTCGCGCAACCGCCGGCGCAGCCGCAACAGCCGGGATTCCACCGCCCGGTCGGTCAGTCCGGTCTGCGCGGACAGGGCCTTCACCGGTTCTTCGTCGAGGTACTTGCCTTCGATCAGGCGGCGCTCGTCCGGGTCGAGCTCGGCCAGACATTCTTCGAGCAGCGCGGGCAGTCCGTCGTCCGGCATGCGGTCGGGCGCGATAGCCGGTGGCGGATGCGCGAGCGTGAACCGGCTGAGCAGGGCGAGATAACGGTGGCGTTTCCGGCCGCCGTCACGCGCGGCGCTGCGGGCCACAACCTTCAGCCAGTCCCACAGCGCCTCCTCGGTGTCGAAGGCACGAGCATGGCGGACAACACGCAGCAGGGTTTCCTGCAGGGCTTCCTGGGCCTCGGTTTCCTGCCCGCGGGCAACGATCAGCAAAAACTGGTACAGCCGGTC
>JBEKLW010000307.1:0-4226 GCA_050008815.1 Bryobacteraceae bacterium | reverse complement strand
CGGCCCGGTACTGCGTGCAGCCGGGGCCGAGGCGAGGGCCGTCCTGCTGCAGATGGCGGCCGAGCATCTCCAGGCGCCGGCCGGCCGGCTGCAAGTGAAGGCCGGCGTCGTGACTGACCCGTCGGCCGACGGTCGGCGCGTCAGCTACGCGCAACTGGTGCAAGGGAAGCGCATCGAGCGGCACTTGGAGAGGGTGGCGGTGAAGCCCGTGGCGGCGTTCACCGTGGTCGGGCAATCGCCGCGGCGCAAGGATGCACTCGAGAAAGTTACCGGCAAGGCCAAGTACGCCGGCGACATCGCGATTCCAGGGACATTGCACGCGCGGATTCTCAGGCCGCCGGCGCACGGTGCGACGCTCACAGACGTCGACACGACCGCGGCGGAGAAGGTGACCGGCGCCCGGGTGGTGAGGGACGGCGAGATGGTGGCGGTGCTGCACGAGCGGCGCGACCTGGCCGATCAGGCACTGGAGCTCATCAAGGTCAAGGCGCAATTCGTCCGCCCGCAGCCGACCGTAGACGACAAGACGATCTTCGACCACCTCCTCAAGACTGCGCCGCAGCCCCAGGTGGTGGACGCGAGCGGCAGCCTGGCGGAAGGGGAGAAGCTCGCCGCGGCCATCGTCGAGGAGACCTATCTCAACAGCTACGTTGCGCATGCGCCCATGGAGACCCACTCCGCGGTGGCCATGATCGAAGGCGGCAAAGCCACCGTGTGGGCCTCGACCCAGACGCCGTTCTCGCTGAAACAACAGGTGGCGCAGGCGCTCGCGCTTCCGCCGGAAAACGTGCGGGTGGTGACTCCCTATGTCGGCGGCGGCTTCGGCGGGAAGAGCGCATCCCAGCAGGCCATCGAAGCGGCGCGGCTGGCGAAGATTACCGGCAAGCCCGTCCAAGTGGTCTGGGACCGCGCCGAGGAGTTCTTCTACGATATATTCCGGCCGGCGGCGGTGGTGAAGATCCGCTCGGGCCTGACCGGCGCCGGAAAGATTGCCTTCTGGGACTACAAGGTCTACGGCGCCGGCGACCGCGAAGCGAAACAGTTCTATGACATCCCGCACCAGCGCACGGTCTCCTCCGGCGGCTGGATGGGAGGGAACCCTGCGGGCCTGCACCCCTTCGCCGTCGGGCCGTGGCGCGCGCCCTCGGTCAACACCAACACCTTCGCCCGCGAGTCGCACATAGACATCCTGGCGGCCAAGGCGGGCGTCGACCCGCTGGAGTTTCGCCTGAGCCACCTGACGGAGAAGCGCATGCGGCGCGTGCTCGAAGCTGCCGCGAAGCAGTTTGGCTGGAAGCCGGGGCGAGCGCCCAGCGGACGGGGCGCAGGCGTCGCCTGCGGCATCTACAGCGGCACGTACGTCGCGGCCATCGCGGAGGTGGCGGTCACGAAGAGCACCGGGCACGTCGAGGTCAAGCGGGTGGTCTTGGCGCAGGACCAGGGCGTAACCGTCAATCCCGACGGCTCGCGCCAGCAGATCGAAGGCAGCATAACCATGGGGTTAGGCTATGCGCTTACCGAGGAGGTGCACTTCAAGGATGGGGAGGTGCTGGAGCGCAACTTTGACACTTATGAGCTTCCGCGGTTCTCGTGGCTGCCTAAGATCGAGACCATCCTGATCGAGAACCCGGAGACACCGGCCTCGGGGTGCGGCGAACCGCCGATTATCACCATGGGCGCCGTGATCGCGAACGCCATCTACGACGCGGTGGGCGCCAGGCTGCTGCAATTGCCCATGACGCCAGCGCGCATCCTGGAGGCGCTCAAACTCTGAGCTGGGTCCGCTGCCAGTCCTCGAATCACGAGCCTTTGAAGACACGCGGCCTTCTGCCCGGTTTCCGAACTACGGAGCAGCTGCCCAGTAGCCTGGCCGGGTGCGCACCGTCACATCCGGGCGCCCGGCGATGCGCACCTCGATGGCGTGGAACTCGGCGCGCGCATCCGGCGCGGCTTCGAAACTGACCAGGTACTGGCTGTGCAGCTCCTCGCCGATCCGCGCAACCGCTTCCTCGAGTCCCCTCTGGCGCGTGAACGACAGGCGGCGGCCTCCCGTGTAGGTTGAGAACGCTTCGGCCGCTCTGGCCTTCCCCAGGCGGCCGATCTCCTGGAAGATGGCGATCAGGTTGATGCCGGCGCTCGAGGGCGGCGGGGTGGTGCCGGGCTTGGCCGTGAAAGCCGTTGTGTAGGCCGAGTAGGTCACCGGGTAGATGGTCACATTCTGGCGCTGCGTTTCCGTCAGCACCTGTGCGAGCTTCTGCTTGCTCCCACGGTCACGGCTCTCGCCGATCAACAGGAGCACTCGCCGCCGCGCCGGCGGCCGCGTTGCCAGGAGGCGCACCGACCCGGCGACCGCATCGATCATGCGCCCGCCATCGTCGCCGGGGGTAAGATGCAGCAACGCCGCCCGCAGCAGCGTGTCGTCGGCGGTGAAGGCCTGGAGGACTTGCACCTCGCTGTCGAACGCGACGAGCGCCACCTCGCCCCGCTCGCCCGTCACCAGCGGCTCGATCAGATTGCCAATGCGGCGGACCTTGTTAAGCGCCTCGGCGCTGAACTCGCTCGCCTGGACGGCGATCACCAGCGAGATCGGCACGAAGCTGACATCTACGTGCGCATGGACCCGGCGGCCATTGTCGTACACCTGGAAATCCTGCTCGGTGAGACCGTTCACGTAGCGCCCGCTGCGATCGGCCACGGTTGTCGGGGCGACAACAAGCTGCACCGTGGTCCTCAAATCGGGGCCCTGGGCCAGGAGCGGACAGGCAATGAACAAAGCGGCAATCCGCGGCACTGACTGAGTATACGCGCGGCCACCCTGCCGCGTTACGCGTGGAGCCGGGGACCCGGAGGACAGCATGCGTCGCGCCAGCACCGCCGCGCCGGCTTGCCGACGGACTACGGGCCGGCCGGCAGGAACGCGCGCCGGCCCCGGCGCCTATGGCAACATAGGAAGGGTCGGGCGATACTGCCCCATGTTCGAGGCCTCCGCCATTCTCACCTACCATTCGATCGACGGTTCGGCCAGCGCCATCTCCGTCTCTCCGGCGGTCTTCGAGCGCCAGATGGAGTCTCTCGCGGCATGCGGGGTACCGGTTGTCCCGCTCGATCGGGTCACGGAGGTTCAGCCGTCGCTGGCCCGCTACCTTCTTTTCCGGCGGCTGCTGCGCGGGTTGCGCAGGGGAGTGACACCGTGCGCCCACTGAGCTTCCTGCACATCTCGACTTTCTACCCGCCGTACAGTTTCGGAGGCGACGCGGTGTACCTGTCCCGGCTGGCGAACGCTCTCGCCGACCGTGGGCACCACGTCGAGGTGGTCCATTGCATGGACTCGTATGACCTGCTTCACTCGGGCGCCCCGCCGCCGCCACCCGAACCGCGGGTTGGAGTAACCGTCCACTCCCTGCGCAGCCGCTGGAGGTGGGTTTCGCCTCTACTCTCGCAACAGACCGGTTTGCCGTTACTGAAGCGCCGCGCCCTGGAACGCATCCTCGCCCGTAGGCGCTTCGATGTTATCCATTTCCACAACATCTCACTGTTCGGCCCGGGGGTCCTGCGGCTGAATGACGGGGGCGCAGCCCTGAAGGTTTACTCGGCTCACGAGTATTGGCTGGTCTGTCCCACTCACAGCATGTATCAGTTTGATGCACGCCCTTGCGTGAGCCCCGCGTGCCTCGCCTGTCAGCTCCGGGCCAAGCGTCCCCCGCAATTATGGCGTTATACGGGCTTGCTGGAGGATTGCTGCCGGCAGGTGGACCTGTTCCTCGGCCCCAGCCGGTTCGTCACCGAGCTGCACCAACAGAAGGGCTTTCCCCGAGCTTTTGCCGAGCTGCCGTTGTTCACCGACTATCCACAGGCGGCGGAAGCAAGTATGCCCTTGCACCCACGGCCGTTTTTCCTCTTTGTCGGCCGGCTGGAACCGTTGAAGGGCGCTCGATCGTTGGTCCGCGCCTGGCGCGATTTCGAGGAGACCGATCTGGTCCTGGCTGGGACCGGAAGCGAGGAGCAGCGCTTGCGTAAAATGGCGAAAGGCAACCCGAGAGTGCGCTTTCTCGGCCACCTTCCGTTTGAGAAACTGTCTGCTTGGTACCGGCAGGCGCTGGCTTTGGTCCTACCCACCACCACCTACGAAATGTCCGGAACCGTGATCCTCGAGGCGTTCTCTCATGGCACGCCTGCGATCGTGCGCGACATCGGCGGCATGCCGGAGGCCGTCGAGCAGAGTGGCG
>JBEKLW010000306.1:0-4229 GCA_050008815.1 Bryobacteraceae bacterium | reverse complement strand
CGTCCACCGTGAAGTGCTCGGGAATGTCGTCCGGCAGGCACTCGATCTCGATCTCGCGCGCCACCACCTCCAGCAGGCCGTCCTGCTCCTTGACCCCCC
Organism: Bryobacteraceae bacterium; assembly: GCA_050008815.1. GTDB lineage: Bacteria > Acidobacteriota > Terriglobia > Bryobacterales > Bryobacteraceae > JBEKLJ01. Next base: position 4,130 of record JBEKLW010000306.1, on the reverse strand, counting down.
TCGCCTCGCCGTGCGTCACCACCGGCACCAACACCTTGAGGCGCTTCGAAAGGTCTATGCGCTTCAAATCGACGTGCAACAGCGTATCCCGCACCGGGTCGTACTGCCAGTCCACGATCATCACCGGCGTGCTCTCGCGCCCCGCGATGTCCACGTTGAAGATCGTGTTGTGGCCCGTGCTGGAGTGCAGAATCTTCTGCACTTCCTTGGGACTCACCGCCACCGCTACCGGCTCCTGGTAGGCGCCGTAAACGATCGCCGGAATCCGGTTCGTCTGGCGCAGCCGGCGCGCCTCGTTCTTCCCTCGCGCCGCGCGCGGCTCGGCCGCCACCGTGACATCTCTTCGCATCTCTTCTCCTTCAATCGCCGGTGGGGCCGAAATCGCTCACGATCCCCTGCCCGCCCCGCAAGTCCGCCATCTGGACGTGGGTTGCGTTGCCCGGCTCAAAACCCGCGGAAAACCCTGGAAAACTGGGGCTGGCTCCGCTCCCTCCCTCGCCGCCAGCGCCCCGCCGCTCGGCGGGAGGCGCCCTGCCGCGCGCTTAGCGCCGAAAACGGGGCCAGGCTACTCTGTCCCGAGCGCAGCGAGTGGACAGAGCTGCCTGTACCCGCTTTCGACGCGGTTAGCATCACGGATACCTGTCCCCTTCTTCCCTTGCTTCAAACAAACAGGCAGCTGACGCTCGTCTCCTCGTGGATCGACTGGATGGCGCGCGCCAGAAGCGGCGCCACCGAGAGCGTCCGGATCTTCTCGCACCGCCGCCCTTCCTCGCTCAGCGGAATCGAGTTGCTCAGCACCACTTCCCGGATCCTCGAGCCCCCGATGCGCTCGACCGACGGCGGTGACAGCACCGCGTGCGTGGCCACCGCCATCACGCTCGCCGCGCCGGCCTTCAGCAGCGCTTCGGCACTCTTGACCAGCGTTCCGCCGGTGTCGATCAGATCGTCGATGATCAGGCAATCCCTCTCTTCGACCTCACCGATGATGTGCATCACCTCGGCCACGTTCACATCGTCGCGGCGTTTGTCGATGATCGCCAGCGGAACGTTCATCCGCTTGGCGAACGCCCGCGCCCGTTCCACCCCGCCCGCGTCCGGTGACACCACGATCGTGCCCGGCGTCTGGAGCGGCCTCAGGTACTCGATCATCACCGGCATGGCGAACAAGTGGTCCACGGGGATATCGAAGAAGCCCTGGATCTGCGCTGCGTGCAGATCCATGGTCAGAATCCGGTCGGCTCCCGCTTTCTCCAGTAGTTTGGCGACGAGTTTCGCCGAAATGGGGACTCGAGGCTTGTCTTTCCGGTCCTGCCGGGCGTACCCATAATAGGGTAACACCGCCGTGATCCGGTCCGCTGAAGCGCGCTTGAGCGCGTCCGTCATCAACAGCAGCTCCATCAGGTTCCGGTCCACCGGCTTGCAGGTGGGCTGCACCACGAACACATCCGCCCCCCGCACGTTCTCCTGGATTTGCAGGTAGATTTCGCCATCGGCGAAGTTCTCCACCGAGGAACAGCCCAGCGGCAGCTTCAGGAAGTCGCAGATCTCCTGCGCCAGCGCCGGGTTGGCATTGCCCGTGAAGATCTTGATGCGTTCGGGATCCATCATTCGTACCGGCTTTGCGGCGGCCATACCCTTTCCGCGATGTGCGCGCCCAGTTGCCGCCACCACAACTCGCGGTAGCGGGCGCGCGTCACCACACGAATCGCAAACGCCTGCTCCTTTCCGAAAGCTGCGCGCGCTCTCTCGACCGGCTGGCGCCCGCTGAACATGCCCCACAGCGCCGAGCCGCTGCCGCTCAGCATCGCCGGCTCAGCTCCGAGGCTTTCGAGCCTATGCTTGAGAGTCCTCAGGCGGGGATGACGCGCGAAGACCACGGTTTCGAAATCGTTCCGGCCAGCCGCCGCGGAAACAGACCCGCCCCGCTCCCAAACGCAAGACTGGAAATCACTTATGATACTTTGCGAAGCTGCTGAAGTCAAACTGCGCCGGCGGTCCAGCTCGCGGTAGGCTTCGGCGGTCGAGACGTGAATGCCGGGCGCCACCACCAGCCCGTACGCGACCGCCGGCCGGTCCGGCAGCGGATACAGCTCGGTGCCCCGCCCCAGCGCCACCGCCGTGCCGCCCAGCAGGAAAAACGGCACGTCGCTGCCCAGGCAGGCGCCCAGTTCGATCAGCTTCTCCAGCCCCAGCCGCCGGCCCGCCAGCACCGGCAGGGCCAGCAGCGTCGCCGCCGCGTCGCTCGACCCTCCGCCCAACCCCGCACCCAGCGGAATCCGCTTCCTGAGGTGAACCTCGACCCGGCCTCGCGTCCTCATCGCTTCCAGGGCCAGGTGCGCCGCGCGCTCCACCAGGTTCTGGCCCGCGATCTCCACGTCGCACGCCACTGAGACCACCGTCCGCCGCGCCGGCGTGAACCCCACTTCCAGGGCATCCGCCAGGGAGATGGTCTGGAACACCGTCCGCAGCTCGTGGTAGCCGTCCGGCCGCGCCTCGAGCACCCGCAGGTCTAAGTTGATCTTGGCGAGCGCCCGCAGGCGCGCGCGACGACCGCTCATCACTACGCCTCGTATGCCAGCAGCGAGAACACGTCGTAGCCTTCCAGCTTCTGCCGCCCGTTCAGGAACAGCAGCTCGATCACGAAGCCCAGCCCGGCCACGCGTCCGCCCAGCTTCTCCACCAGCTTGGCTACCGCCGCCGCCGTCCCACCCGTCGCCAGCAGGTCATCCACGATCAGCACGTTCTGCCCGGCCTGGATCGCGTCCTGGTGGATCTCCACCCTGTCGGTCCCGTACTCGAGCTGGTACTCCATCGCCACCCTCTCGGCCGGCAGTTTCTTCGGCTTGCGCACCGGCACGAACCCCTTCCCCAGCGCATAGGCCAGCGCTGGGCCGAAGATGAATCCGCGCGCCTCGATCCCCAGCACGATGTCGATGGCGGTGTGCTCATAGCGCCCCTTGAGCGCCTCGACCACGCTGCGAAGGCCCGCGGGGTCCTTGAGCAGCGTCGTGATGTCATAGAAGAGGATGCCGGGCTTGGGAAAGTCGGGCACCTCGCGAATCAGTTTCTTCAGATCGGGAACCGCCAGCAAATCGCTCATGGACGCACCTCGAACAGTGTAATGCAGCGCGGCAACGGCTCGCTCACGGGCGTCGCGGTCCCCGCCCGCGGAGGCCGATCATAATCGGTCCCCGCACGGTCCCTAGCCCGGATGTTTCACCAGCAATCTGCTGCGGCGCGCGATAGGGCCGCATCTACTGCGTTGCGCTCGGCCGGCGTCCTCGACGTACCGTTCAAGTACGCCTCCGGGCGCCGGCCGTCGCGCGCCTTGTATCTGCGGCCCTCTCATCGCGCCTCGCTACGATCGTGGTGAAACATCCGGGCTAGAAATACTCGACATGGAAGGTCGTGAAGGCCTCGAGGGACGCCTCCATCTCCTCGATGCCGCGCACATCCGACATTCGCGGGCCTTTCCAGAGATGCCCCGCCAGTTCGGACAGTTCCTCCGGCGTGCCGATCGCGTACACCTCCACCCGCCCGTCCTCCATGTTCCTGGTGTAGCCCGCGATGCCCAGTTGGCCCGCCACACGCTCGACGAAGTACCGGAATCCGACGCCCTGCACCCGCCCCTGGACGTAGTACCGCCGCGCCGCCACCCCTTCCGGCCGCCTCGCTCGCGCCATAGACAACCATCCTAGCCGGAAAACGGGGCCAGGCTACTCTGTCCCGAGCGCAGCGAGTGGACAGAGCTGCCTGTACCCGTTTTCCCACGTCAGCGACGTACAGCTTCCGCGGCGTGAGCCGCCCAGCAGCGCGGCTAGCACCCGCCGGTTAGCGCCCAGCGCCGTAGCGCGCGCACTCTTGCGTGCCGCGTCGGCACTAGTGCCGACGCATGGCGCCTCTCTGTGACCGCCCACCCGCGCCGCTGGACGCCCGTTCTCCGTCTGTCAACGCCGACTAGCGGCGCCCGGCGCTACACTGTATCGGCGGAGCGTAGCGGGAAGCATGCTCAAGTTCCTCGACTTTGTTCGCGGCCGGCTTCGGTTTGCCCATGGACGCGAGATTCCCGTCCTGCTGTGGTTGGGTCTGCGAAGCATATTCTGGACACGCCATGAGTTGCGTTTCTATTC
>JBEKLW010000305.1:0-4236 GCA_050008815.1 Bryobacteraceae bacterium | reverse complement strand
CCATGCCTCGAATCTGGTTGGCCGCCTGCTGAAAATCTTCGGAATGTTGCGTGATCTTGCCTTTGTAGCTTTTGACACTGTTCACCAAATTGGAGAACTGGTCATTGTCGGGATCGAATTTCTCGGCGGTCTGGCCGACCAAAATCGCGTCGTCAAAATAACTGCCAGCCTTGTCCAGATGGCCGTTCATCTCCTCGTATTGGGCCAGCCCCACGAGAAAACTGACATAGCGGTAAACCGCCTCGGGGCTGTAGGGACAATAAGCGAGCGCCTGCTTGAAGGCGAAATCTGTTTCCTTAATCAGCGCCGCCTGGCCGGCGGCGTAAGTGCGGGCGGCGATGGCCAGGCCAGCCTCGGCGGGCTTCTGCACGGCGGCCAGCGAGAAAGCGTGCACGGCCACGCGCGCCTTCACCGCGTCCCCGCGCCCTTCCTGCTGCTCCAGGACGGCCTCGGAGACCTCCATGCCGGAGCGGGCCGCGCGCGCCAGGATCTCATCGGAGCGCCGCACGGCCGCGTCGAGCTTCCCGATCAGGGCGGCCGTTTGGGCGGCCGTCTTGCCGCCGACCGATTCCGCATCGTGGCACTGGGAGCAGACGGCGCCGGGGCCGGCGAGCATCGCGGGGGAGGGCCGGCGCACGGCGTGGTTGCCGTGGCAGATGACGCAGGCGCCCTCGCGCATCCCGGAGAAGACCGGCTGGTGAGGACTCTTGTTGTACAGGTCCTCCATGACGCTGTGGCAGGAGCCGCACACCGCGGCCACGGAGCTGACCTGCGGCGGCGTCGCACCGTGGTTGCCGTGGCAGGAGGCGCAGCTCGGCGCGGAAAGATCGCCGCGCTGGGACAAGGCCTCCCAGTGGACGCTGGTGCGGTACTCGGCGAACTGGTTCGTGGGCAGCTTGTACTTGGCCATGTGCGCGGGGTTGGCGTGGCAGCGCGCGCAAGTCTCGGGCAGGCGCAGCGGGTGGACGGGAGAGAGCGGGTCGCGCACCTCGCGGATGCCGTGGGCGCCGTGGCAGTCGGCGCAATTGGCCACGGCTTGGTCTCCAGCGGCCAGGCGCTTGCCGTGAACGCTGGTCTGGTATTCGGCATACTGGTCCACGCGCTGCTGGGGCTTGTAGCGCCCGATCAGCGAGGCGTCGCTGTGGCAGCGGGCGCAGAGCTGCGGGACCGCCGTGCGTGCGATCCGGCCGCGGAAGCCGCGCGCTTTGCTCATGGCCGTCTCCGGATCGTCGGAGGCGGGATCGCCGCCGTGGCAATCGGCGCAGGAGAAGCCGCGGCGCTTGTGAACGTCGTCGGCGAAGGCGGTGGCCGGAGCCTGCAACTCCCCATCCAGCGTCGCGTGGCAGGTGAGGCAGGAGGAATCGGCGGCTTGCGCCAACGGGGCTAGCAGCGCCAGTGGAGCCAGCAGGGCGGCGGCGAACAGGGCGCGCATCATCTTAGATACCCCAAGAGCGAGAAGGTGGCCAGATAGGCGATCAAGACGACGCCGGCCCCGGTGACCAGCCGCGTGCGCTCGCCACCCCGCCCATCGGCCGCCCAGAAGGGCAGCAGCACCCAGAACACGGCCAGGAGGCCGAAGCCGGCCAAGCCGATCAGCTCGCCTTCGACGAACCAGATGCGGCTAGGCAGGAGCTTCAGCGTGTAGAAGGGCGCCAGGAAGTACCACTCGGGGCGGATGCCGGCCGGGGCGGAGGAGAAGGGGTCGGCCTTGTCGCCCAGCTCCCAGGGGAACAGGGCCGCCAGGCAACCTAGCGCGCCCAGCGCGGCGTACCAGGCCATCAGCTCGCGCAGGAAAAAGTTGGGGAAGAAGGGCATCTGAGGAACTGGCAGGCGGGAGGCGGCCGAGCGGCGCTCGACCCAGGGCGGGGAAGAGATGCCGAACCGCTGAACCAGCGCCAGGTGCACGAGCAAAACCACGGTGGTGATGCCAGGCAGGACGGCGACGTGGAAGCCGAAGAAACGCGTCAGGGTGGCGCCGCTGACGTCGTTGCCGCCCCGCAGGAACCGGGCCAGCGCGGGACCTAGCCAGGGGACGCTGGCGGCCATGTCCGTGCCCACTTTGGTGGCGAAGTAGGAGATGGTGTTCCAAGGCAGCAGGTAGCCGCTGAAGCCGAAGGCCAGCGCCAGGCCAAGCAGCGCGATGCCGCTCAGCCAGGTGACCTCGCGCGGCCGCCGGTAGGCCCGCAGGAACACCACGCTGAACATGTGGACGAAGGCGGTGAAGATCATCAGGTTGGCGGACCAGCTATGGATGGAGCGGACGAGCCAGCCGAAGCGGACCCGGGTCACTATGAACTGCACGCTCTCGTAAGCCTCGGCGGCGGTGGGGCGGTAGTAGAGCAGCAGGAGGATGCCGGTGAGGACCTGGATCGAGAACAGGAACAGCGTGATCCCGCCGAAGTAGTACCAGGGCGTGCCGGAGTGGACCGGCACGGTCTTGTGCGCCAGGACCTGACGCACGCCGGTGAGGCCGAGGCGCTCGTCGAGCCACGCCCGCACGCGCGCGGCGCGGGTCAGGCCCGGCGGCCCGGTTTCGGAGCTTAGCACTCCAGCCTCCTCAGGTCCGCCGGGCGATGACCACCTCATCGCCGCGGACGTGAACCAGATATCCCTCGAGCGGTCTGGGGGGCGGTCCGGAGACCACCATCCCATTCAGGTCATAGTAGCCGTTGTGGCAGGCGCACCAGATCTGCCGCGAGTCCTCGCGGTACTGAACCGTGCAGTTCAGGTGGGTGCAGACGGCGGAGAACGCTTTCCATTCGTCCTGGATGGTGCGGAGGAGCAGGACCGGGCGGCTGCCGAACTTCACGATTCGGCCGCTATTGGGCTTTAGATCCTGGACCTTGCCAGCGACCACCTCGTTGACGGCGGCCTCGGGCACCTCGGGCGGGTTGACGAAGCGCACCACCGGGTAGAGGAAGGAACCCAGCGAGGCGGCCAGGCCGCCACCCAGCAACCAGCCGATGAAACTGCGGCGCTCGCGGTTCATGATCCCAGTCGGGTCCGGACGCGACCGGGGGCCGGGCGCCTCGTCGGAGAGGTTCGGACCCCGTACTCTGGGAATCCTAGCTGGGCGGGGACCCTGCTGTCAAGACTGAGTATCGCGGGGGAGTTTACGACCCGATTGTGGCGCTTGCCTCAGAGGGCTGCGCGAGGGGGAGCGGCGAGCGACGTGGGATTCTTTTAACAATCCTTCACGTTAGCCTGCGGTCTCAGTCGATCAGATCGATGATTCTTGCAACCAGCATGCTGCGATATCATACAATGGCATACAAGTGTGCGTTTTCAGAGGGAAGAACGCGGCCCTCTGGCAACTGCGATGCACCATGAAGCACGCGTTGACTAGGTCAGGAATGGATGATACAACTTGCAACACACCAAGTCTCTTTACTTTCAAGCGATTAGGCGAAATTAAACACAATCGCTTCCAGCGGCTAGACAGGTGCAGCCTCAATCATGGAGGAAGAGACATGGTTGCGTTGCTGGTTGTGGCCACGTTTGTGGCATTCATTGCGGTGGACGTCGTGCTGCATCGGGAGAAGTACCGGTTCCGGGTGGCCGAGCCGAAACCGGCCGCCAAGGCCGCCATGGTTCCGGTGGTGGCGGGCGTGGCGATGCCGGAGGGCTTGTCCTACCACCCTGGGCACACCTGGGCGCTGGATGCGGGAAACGGCCGGGTGCGTGTGGGCCTGGATGAGTTCGCGGCCAGCTTGCTGGGGCCCATCCAGAAGATCGAGGTTCCGCAGCGGGGGCGGTGGTTCCGGCAGGGCGAGAAGGGCTGGACGGTCCGGACCGAGCGGGGCGAGGCGGCAATGCTGGCGCCGGCCGAGGGCGAGATTGTGGCCATCAACGACCGGGCGCTGGAGAACCCGGAAGGCGTCAGCCGCGATCCGTACGGAACTGGCTGGCTGCTGGAGCTTTTCTCTCCGGACACCCAGGTGAGTTTCCGGAACCTGCTCTCGGGCGGGCTGGCGCGGCGGTGGATGGAGGAGTGCGTGGCCGAGCTGCGGCAGGCCATGGCGCCCGCGGCCCGGGCCACGGCGCTCGACGGAGGCCGGATCTCCCCGCAGTTGGGCGCCGAGTTGCGCGAAGGAGCCTGGCAGGAGGCGACCCGGCGGTTTTTCCGCTCATAAGTCAGGAGTTCACGGATGCGCGCGATTCTGTTCGACAGCACCAAGTGCGTGGGATGCGGCTCCTGCATGGCGGCATGCCGGGAGAAGAACGGCCTGCCGGAGG
>JBEKLW010000304.1:0-4240 GCA_050008815.1 Bryobacteraceae bacterium | reverse complement strand
CGGCGGCCCCTGCGCCCCCGGCCGGCGGCGGCCAGTTGCCCCTCGGCGCCTTCGGCGCCGGCAGCAAGAATTTGATCCCGGTCAACATCGAAGACGAGATGCGGCGCTCGTATCTGGCCTACGCCATGAGCGTGATCATCGGCCGCGCGCTGCCGGATGTGAGGGACGGGCTGAAACCGGTACACCGCCGCATTCTCTACGCCATGTCGGAGATGGGCCTGACGTTCAACCGCGCCTATCGCAAGTGCGCGGGCATCGTCGGGGAAGTGCTGGGCAACTACCATCCGCACGGCGACACCGCGGTCTACGACGCGCTGGTCCGCATGGCGCAGGATTTCTCGCTGCGCTATCCACTCATCGACGGGCAGGGCAACTTCGGCTCGGTCGACGGCGATCCTCCCGCGGCCTACCGGTACACCGAAGCGCGCCTGGCGCGGATCGCCGCCACTCTGCTCGAGGACCTCGACAAACAGACGGTCGACTTTCGCGCCAACTTCGACGAACGCCGCGTGGAGCCCGAGGTTCTGCCGGCGCGCATCCCCAACCTGCTGGTCAACGGCTCCTCGGGCATCGCGGTCGGCATGGCGACGAACATCCCGCCGCACAACCTGAGCGAGATAATCGACGCCACGATCGCGCTCGTGCAGAACCCCAACACCCCCCTCGAGAAGATCCTGGAGCTGGTTCCCGGGCCGGACTTCCCCACCGGCGGGTACATTCTGGGCCGGCAGGGCATTGTGGAGGCCTACACCCGGGGCCGCGGGCAGCTCAAGCTGCGCGCCAAGGCCGCCATCGAGCACGTGGGCAAGGAGCGCGACAACATCGTAGTCACCGAGATCCCGTTCCAGGTCAACAAGGCGCGCCTGATCGAACAATGCGCCGCCTTGGTGAACGAGAAGAAGCTCGAGGGCATCAGCGAGATCCGCGACGAGAGCGACCGCGACGGCATGCGCATCGTCCTCGAGATGAAGCGCGGCGAGCAGCCGGAAGTCGTGCTGAACAATCTGTACAAGCACACGCAGATGCAGACCGGCTTCGGCATCATCATGCTGTCGATCGTCAACGGCCAGCCGCGCGAGCTGGGCCTGATCGACTGCCTCAAGCGGTTTATCGACCACCGCGCCGACGTGGTCCGCCGGCGCACGGACTACGAGCTGCGCAAGGCCCGGGAGCGGGAGCACATCCTGCTCGGATTTCAGAAGGCCCTCGACAACCTGGATCTGGTCATCGAAACCATCCGCGGCTCGGCCAACCCGAAGGAAGCGCGCGAGCGCCTCATGGGCCTGCTGCCGCTGCCCCAGCGCGCGCTGGAGGAAGTAGTCGGCGTGGAGGCGGGCTACCGTTTCGACTTCACCGAGCGCCAGGCGCAGGCCATCATCGAGCTGCAGCTCCAGCGCCTCACCGGCATGGAGCGCCAGAAGATCATCGACGAGCTGACCGAGCTCCAGCGCCGCATCGCCGAATACCTGGAGATCCTCGGGTCGGAGAAGGCGCTCAAGAGCGTCATCATCCGGGAGCTGAAGGAGGTCCAGAAAGAGTACGGCGACGAGCGCCGCACCCAGTTCCTGGAGGACACCGGCGAGATCCGGCTGGAGGACCTGGTGGCGGTGGAGGACGTGGCCGTGACGGTCACGCACGGCGGCTACCTGAAGCGCACGCCGGTCGACACCTACCGGCGCCAGTTGCGCGGCGGCAAGGGCCGCATCGGCATGGGCACGCGCCAGGAGGACTTCGTCCAGCACCTCATCATCGCCTCCACGCACGCCTACCTGCTGATCTTCACCAACCGGGGGCGCGTCTACTGGCTGAAGATCTACGAGATCCCCGACGTTGGCACCGCGGGCAAGGGCAAGCACATCTCGAACCTCGTCAATCTGCAGCCGGGCGAGGACATCAAGGCGTTCCTGCCGGTACGGGAGTTCGTCCCGGACAGGTACATCGTGATGGTGACCCAGCGCGGCGTGATCAAGAAGTGCGAACTCACCGAGCTCGACAACCCGGTGGCGCGCGGCATCATCGCACTCAACCTGGATGAGGGCGACGAGCTGATGGGCGCGGGCCTGACCAACGGCGACCACTACATGTTCCTGGCCTCCCGGCAGGGCAAGGCCATCCGCTTCCACGAGAAACAAGTGCGGCCCATGGGCCGGCCGGCGCGCGGCGTCCGCGCCATGGATCTGGCCGCCGACGACTATCTGGTGGGCATGGAAGTGGTCGAGAAGGAAGGGCTGATCCTCTCCATTTCCGAGCTGGGCTTCGGCAAGCGCACCCCGCTCGAGGACTACCGTCTCACGGCGCGCGGCGCCAAGGGCGTCATCAACATGAAGGTGACCTCGCGCACGGGCCAGGTGGTCGCGGTCATGGAAGTCCGGGAAGAGTCCGACCTAATCCTCATCAGCCAGCAGGGCAAGATCATCCGCATCGACTCCAGCGAGATCCGCAAGGCGGGCCGGTCCACCCAGGGCGTGCGCCTGGTCCGGATGGAGGAGGGCGACCGGGTGGCGGCGGCGTCCGTGATCCCCGAGGAGAACGGCAACGGAAACGGGGCGCCGGATCAGCAGGACCCGTTGCCGCTACAATGATGAATAACCGCGGGGACGCAGAGGCGCAGGGAAACATCTAAGAAGGTCTCTTTCTTCTCTGCGTCTCCGCGTCTCTGCGGTGAAGCCTGATGCTGATCTCACTCGAGCCTCTAGACGCCGCGGTGCTGGCCGCCAAGCAGGAGCGGCTGTTCGCTCAGTTGCGCGAGTTGGGCCGCGTGATCGTCGCCTACTCGGGCGGCACGGACTCCTCCTACCTGGCCTGGGCGGCGCAGCGCGTGCTGGGCGACGGCGCGCTCATGGTGACGGCCGACACGGCCTCCATGCCCGAATCCCACAAGCGCGAGGCCGAGGCGCTGGCCAGGCAGTACGGCTTCCGGCACGAGTACATTCAGACGCGCGAGTTCGAGAACCCCGACTACGTCGTCAACAACGCCGACCGCTGCTTCCACTGCAAGGACGAGCTGTTCGCGCGCCTGGAGGCGCTGGGCAGCGAGCGCGGGATCGAGCACATCGTCTACGGCGTGAACCTGGACGACCTGGGCGACTACCGCCCCGGGCAGAACGCCGCCAAGCAGCGCAAGGTGCATGCTCCGCTGCTCGATGCGGGCTTGCGGAAGGCGGAGATCCGCGAGCTCTCGCGCCTGGCCGGCCTGCCCACCTGGGACCGCCCCGCCGCTGCCTGCCTCAGCTCGCGCGTACCTTACGGCACCCCGGTGACCGTGGAGACCGTCAGGACCATCGAGCGGGGAGAAGAGGCTCTGAAGGCCCTCGGCTTCCGCCAGTTTCGCGTGCGCTTCCACGGCGAGCTGGTGAGGATCGAGATCGCGCGCGAGGAGATGGAGCGCGCCCTCACCCCGGAGATGGCCGCCAAGTTCGTCGCGGTCTTCAAGCCGCTAGGGTTCCACTACGTCAGCCTGGACCTGGAAGGTTACCGGCAAGGGTCTCTGAACGAGACGCTCAAGCGTACCTAACAGCGTCGGCAGAGGTGGAGGCTTCTGGCCGTATCATTGGCGCCCGTAGTCCGTCCGTAAGCCGGCGCGGCTCCTGTCGTAGCGCACGCTCTTGAGCGTGCCGCGTCGGCACTTGTGCCGACGCTTGGCGGAACGGTTCCGCCAGACGTCGGCTGAAGCCGACGCTGCAAACTGAAGTTCGCGCCACAAAGTGGGCGCACTGTCTCGCATCTGACTTCTTGTGCGGTGGTTTAGAATGAAGAGGTTGGGTGAGATGGCCGGGGGATTTCTCAGACTGGCGATCGGCGTGGCTCTCAGCGCCATGCTGGCCGGCGGCGCGCCGTCGGAGTACGATCGCGCGCGCGAGCTCTACCAGCGTACCGAGTACGAAGCCGCGATCCGGCTCCTGCTGCCGCTCCCCGGCAAGAATGCCGCAACCGAGCACCTGATCGGCCTGTGCTACTACATGCAGGGCGACCCCAAGAAGGCCGCGGACCACTTCCAGAGAGCGGTATCCCAGAGCCCCAGTGAGTCGAATTACTACCTCTGGCTCGGACGCGCTTACGGGCGGCGCGCCGAAACCTCGAGCTTCCTGACGGCGCCGGGCCATGCTTCCAAGACGCGCCAGCATTTCGAGAAGGCGGTGCAACTGGATCCGCACAACCTGGAGGCGACGAGCGACCTGTTCGAGTACTATCTGCAGGCGCCCGGATTCCTGGGCGGAGGCCTGGAGAAGGCGGCGGCGCT
>JBEKLW010000303.1:0-4250 GCA_050008815.1 Bryobacteraceae bacterium | reverse complement strand
GAAGATGACGTAGACGTACGAATAGCCGAAGTCGGAAACGCCGCGAACGGTTTTGACGCGCGGCGCGCCCAGGAGCGCCGTCACGATCGGGTAGGTGACCTGGTCCTCGATGATGTCCGGGCTGCGGTCCCAGCGCGAGTAGACAATCACTTGCGTGTCGCTCAGATCGGGAATCGCGTCTAGCGGCATGTTCCGCATGGACCACCAACCCACCGCCGCCGCGAACCCAACCAGCATGAACACCAGAAACTTGTTGCGCCCGGAGAACTCGATAAGGCGGTTAATCATGGGGGTGCTCTCCGTGGCCCGTGTGCTCGGGAGCCGCTGGTGCGGTGGCCGGCGCCGGCTCGGACATCCCCGGCGTGCCGGGCATCGGCTTCGGCTTGTTGACGGGTCCGCCTGGGCTGGCGGGGGATTGCGCCGGTGCGGGCATCCCCGGCATGCCGGGCATGGCGCCCATTGCCCCGGCCGCCGCCCTCAACTGGCTCTCCGAGTTGATCAGGAAGTTGCCCGACGTGACGATTTGCTCGCCCTGGCTGAGGCCCTTGAGCACTTGAATCCGGTCGCCGATGCGCTCGCCGGTCTCGATCTCGCGCGGCTCAAAATGCCCGTCGCCGAGCGCGACGAACACAGTCTTCTTGAGGCCTGTATCGAGCACCGCTTCGGAGGGAACCGTGAGCCGCGCCGGCTGGGCCGACGCCAGCTCGACGTTGACGAACATATCCGGTTTGAGCGCCAGACCGGGATTGGCCAGATCGAGCCGCACCTGGACGGTGCGGGTCTGCGCGTCCACCTGGGGCTGGAGGTAGCTGACGCGCGCGCGGATGCTCCTGCCGCCGTTGTAGGGCAGGGAAACCGTGGCGACCTGCCCCAGGCGCACCCGCGGCGTCTCATACTCGAACACGCTCGCCAGCACCCAGACCCGGCTCAGGTCCACGATCATGAACAGCTCGGTCTCCGGCGTCACCTTCTGGTTCGGGAAGGCGTTGCGCGTCATCACGTAGCCCGAAGCGGGCGCGTAGAGGGTGATGTTCGTCATCGGCTTGCCCGTCCGCTCGACCTCGGCGACCGCGGCGTCGCTCAGGTCCCAGAGCTGGAGCCGGCGCCGCGCGGCCGAGACCAGGGCGTCGTTATTGGCCGCGACGCCCGGCACCGGGCTGTTCCGCATCGCCTCGCGCGCTCTGAGCGCCAGCAGGTACTCCTGCTGCGACGCCAGCAGCTCGGGGCTGTAGATGGTGAGCATGGGCTGGCCCTGCCTGACCACGTCACCCGTGAAATTGACGTAGACCTTCTCGATCCAGCCCTCGGTGCGCGAGTGCACGTGGCTGATGCGCGTCTCGTCGATAGCCACCTTGCCGACGGCGCGGATCGTGTCCACGCCCGAGGTGAACTCGGCCGTGCCGTAGCGGACTCCGATCAACTGCTGTCTCTCGGGGCTGACCTGGACCATTCCCGGCGCCAGGGGCGCAGGTCCGCTCTCGTAGACCGGCTCGAGTTTCATGCCGCAGTCCGGCGCGATACCCGGCTTATCGGACCGGTAGGCCGGGTGCATCGGGTCCACCCAGTAGAGGATCTTGCGCCCGCGCGAGGCGGCGGCGCCTGGCCCGGGGGCCGCCCGCCGCGACGCCAGCCGCCATCCCACTGCGAACGCCGCGCCAATCAATGCCAGCACAACCAGAATCCGAATCGTTTTCATTGGATGCCCCTCACTTGGTCACGTCCACGCCCGTCATTTCCTCGATGCGCGTGAGCGCCTGGGAATAGTTGAACGCCTCTTCCTGGTAGCTCAGCTCGTAGTCGAGCATGGCCGTGAAGTTCATCAGCACGGAAAGGAAATCGACCGTGCCGGACTGGTAGGAAGCCAGCGACGACTCCAGCGCCAGGCTGGCCTGCGGGATCACCGTAGTCGAGTACATGTTCATGAGCCGCTGGGAGGCCTCGGCCACCAGGTAGTCATCCTTCGCGCGAAAGCTCACCTGAAGGCTCGCGGCGTCGTAGTCGTGCCGGGCCTGGCTCACATTGGCGGTCTGCTCGGCCACGCCGGCGCGTTGCTTGCGCCGGAAGTACGCCGGCAGCTTGAAGTCCACCCGGGCCATGTACATGGCCGGCATCGATCCCATGTAGTAATAGCCGCCGGAGATCGTGTAGTCGGGGTAGTAGTCCCGGTGCGCCAGGCTCAGCGCCAGCTCGGTGCGCTCGATAATCTTCTCCTCGCGGCGCAGCAGCGGCGCGTTCTCGCGCGCCCGCCGGGTCAGCTCCTCGAGCGTCACGCCCATCGGTCCAGGCGTCGCCGCGGCCGGACGCGCCAGCGGCGAATCCGACGGGCGGGCCAGCAGGCTGTCGATCTCCGCCTCGCGGCTGCGCACCTCCTGCTCCATGCGCGTGATCCGTGTCTCGATGATCGAGAGCTGCGTCTGGGCCTTGAAGACGTCCTGCTGCGCTGCCTTGCCGACCGAGTACCTGACCTCGCCGATGCGGAGCAATTGCCGCATCAGGTCGCGCTCGCGCTCGAGGACCTCGAGCGTGTTGTGGAGGTAGGCGAGCCGGTAGTAGGCCTGCTTGAGCCGCGAGACCACGCTCAGACGCGTCATCTGGTACTGCTGGAACTCGGCATCCGCTTCGCGCCCGGCGATGGCCCCGCGCAGCTTTCGCTTGCCGGGAAAGGGAAACTCCTGCGACACCATGAGCCCGGCATTGGCCACCGGCTGCCTGCCGAGGCCCTGGAAGGGAAGGGGGTTGCCGCTGGAGTTGTAGCTCGCTGAGAGCACGGGGTCCGGCAGGCTGCTCGCCTCCTGGGGCCGTTGTCGCATCGCCTCGTACCGCTTTTGGGCGGCGAGGACTTCGGGATTCTTCTCGAGCGCCTCCTGGACGAGCGTCTCCAGATTCAGACGCGGCTCCTGCGCCAGCAAGACGCCGGCAGCCGCTAACGCAATGACAAACGGACTCTTCACGTTCCACCTCCTCAAACGCAGCAACACTACGCCGCTTCAGCTCAAAGGCCACAAGGAGGGTGAATCAGACGAGCAGAGTGGAGTTCAGGAGGTACAGATCGGGCGGGGCGTGTATGGCCGTGCCTTGGGCTGCCGGTGCGAAGGCCGCCACGGCCGGCTCCGGCACAACCTCAACGGCGTGCACCGGCGCGGGCGCGGCCAACTGCGCGATGTCGAGATCAATCGCCTGGTGCGGGACAGGAACGAGCGCCAGGTTGGGGCAGGTGGTACCGGTGTGCTTGGGAGTCGGCGCCTGACAATCGTCCGAGTGATGCGGCTGGCAGCAATCCGGCTGCCCGGCCTTCTCCGGCGCGGCCGGCGGGCAATTGGCGCATCGGCCCCACAGCATGCCTGCAAACAGGAACACTACAAGGAACGCGCTGGAAGCCCTTCTGAGCACCTGGCTTAATGTTACCACACGGTGCAGGCGCTTGACCGAACGAACGGACCGGTGGATGCTGGCAGGACGGACCCGAGCCGGCCGGTTTGTGGGGTGCTTCGGGAGGCCGGCGGATCTGAACGGCCGGGCGGTGCAGCGCTCCCAGACTCAGAGCCCCTGGAGCCAAGGGCTGCCTTCGCTTGAACAGGCAACCGTCCCCGGCGGCGCAACCTGCAAGGAACTGGAGCCGCTAGCAGTTGTCTCTCACAGCAGCTCGGCCTCCGCCAGTACACGGTCCCGAATCTTAGGACGAAGCCCCCGCTCCGTTACCACATCGACCGACGTGTGCAGCAAGCTTTCCAGGTCAAGTAGCAGGCCGCTGAGATCGAACAGGGTGCGGCCGGGTTCCATGTCAACGAGGAAATCGACATCGCTGGCCGTGTCGCTGTCGCCCCGGGCGACAGAGCCGAAGATCCGCACGTTTCCCGCACCCCGCTTCGCGGCGAGGCGCAGGATCTCCTCGCGCTGGGCGGTGCGGAGTTCCTCGAGGGTCATGACAGGTCCCGGCAATCATTCTAGCAGGCGGCTATCAGGGTAGACCCGCGGTGCAGCTTCGGCGGCAGGGATGCCGCCGTTGCGGGCCGGATGCCCACTCCACGCGTGGCATCCCGGCAGTCATCTTAGGGACTCGTACAAGCCCGGCAAGTGGTTGACCTTGATGTATACTCCGTTGGTGTGGGTGGCTGGTTGAAGGAGGCAAGATGCGCACGAGATTCGTGTTGCTGGTGGTGGCGTTGGCGGCGATGGCGGTGGCGCTGTGCGGCCAGGACAGTCCGCAGGGGCCGCCGCGGGAGTTCACCAATTCGATGGGCATGAGGTTC
>JBEKLW010000302.1:0-4263 GCA_050008815.1 Bryobacteraceae bacterium | reverse complement strand
TGTTCCCGATCATTGCCGGCGCGCTCGTTACCTCCAATGACGCGGGACTTTCCGTTCCCGATTGGCCAACGTCTTTTGGAACTTTTCGAATGCCGCGCATGGTGGGCGGAGTGCTCTACGAGCACGGGCATCGCATGATCGCGGCCACGGTCGGGTTGCTCACTCTAATTCTCGCCCTGTGGGTGTGGTGGAAGGAGCCACGCCGATGGGCGCGGTGGCTGGCGCTAGCGGCGGTGCTTGCCGTGGTCGCGCAGGGAGTTCTGGGCGGCATCACGGTGCTTTTCTATCTGCCCGTCGCCATTTCCACCGGACATGCCACGCTGGCGCAGACATTCTTTTGCATCATGGTCACTTTGGCGCTCACGATACAACGCGATTGGCGCTGGAATGAACCCAGCAAGCTGGCGGATGAAACGGGAATGATTTCTTCCTGGCAACTCGCCCTGGCCACGACGGGAGCGATTTACCTGCAACTTATCCTGGGAGCAATCTTCCGGCACAACGGGATCGGTATCGCGCCACACTTGGCGGGCGCGGTCCTGGTCGCCGCGCTCGCCACTTGGCTTGGGACCCGGGTCTTCGCGAAGTTTCCGACGAACCGCCCCTTGACGCGCTGGATGATGGCATTGATGGGGTTGCTCGCTTTCCAGATCTTTCTGGGCATTAGCGCTTACATTTTGAAAATTCAGTTCCGGGATGCTCCCCAGCCCATGCCGGTGTTCGTTCGCGCCACCACGGCGCACGTGGCAGTGGGAGCGCTGCTGCTGGCGAGTAGTCTGATCTTGACGCTCCAGATCTATCGCCGCGTCGCTGGTCCGGGAGCTTCATCGGATTCACGGGGAATCAGGGCAACACAAAAGGCCGCTGCATGAATGGGGTTTCAGCCAGTCTGAGACCCGGCGTGCGCTCAGCAACTTTGAGCACGCGCTGGGTATCCACGGTGAAGGACTATTGGGTCCTGACCAAGCCCGAGGTGAATTTCCTCGTCTTG
Source organism: Bryobacteraceae bacterium (assembly GCA_050008815.1). GTDB lineage: Bacteria > Acidobacteriota > Terriglobia > Bryobacterales > Bryobacteraceae > JBEKLJ01. The sequence continues at coordinate 3,272 of JBEKLW010000302.1, read as the reverse complement.
ATCAGTACGCTGGTGGGCTTCTACGCCGGTGCGCGCGGGCCCCTCGATGGAATTCGTCTGTTTCATACTCTGCTCGGGACCTTGCTGGTGGCGAGCGGAACGGCCACACTCAACCAGTTCATGGAGCGGGATGCCGACGCGCTGATGCGCCGCACGCTGAACCGTCCGCTGCCGGCGGGGCGCATGGCGGCCTGGAATGCTCTGGGATTCGGCCTGTTGCTTTCGGTGGGTGGGGGGCTCTACCTGCTGGTGGCGGTCAACGCTCTCACCAGCTTCCTGGCTCTGGCGACGTTAGCCAGTTACCTGCTCCTCTACACGCCGCTCAAAAGGAAAACGCCCTGGTGTACTTTCATCGGTGCGTTCCCGGGCGCCATGCCGCCTTTGATCGGCTGGGCGGGCGTGAACGGGAGCTTGAGCAAGGAAGCGTGGGTTCTCTACGCGATTCTCTTCCTCTGGCAGTTTCCACATTTTCTAGCCATCGCTTGGATGTATCGCGACGACTACGCGCGCGCTGGTTTACAGATGCTCCCTCGCGGCGACGGCGACGGCAAGACGACGTTCCGGCAAATCCTCGCTTGTTCGCTGCTGCTCCTGCCGATCAGCTTGCTCCCCACATGGCTGGGCCAGGCGGGGATTATTTATCTGGTGGGCGCATTCGTGCTCGGCTTGATGTACATCCATTCCGGAGCCCGGCTGGCAGCCGGCAAAACCAACGTCCTTGCTCGGCGGCTCGTCCTGGCCTCCATCATCTATCTGCCGCTGGTTCTCGCGCTCATGATGCTGGACAAGGCTTCGGCTTAGGCGCCGGAAACCGCTTTCTCGTTCTCGCGGAGTTTTTCCTCCAGGTGCTGGATCGTGGCATCCAGCCAATTGAGGAGGCTTTGCTCCGCTTCTTCGCGGTCCGCTCCGCTTTCCAGAGTTGCGATGGTGTCCCCTTTGTCGTTGAGGGGAATGTGATGGCAAGGGATGTCCTTTTGCTGGCCAGATTCAGGAACCCACGACCACAGAAGGCACTCATTGCAGGGATGCTTTCGGACGGCCTCGCCGAAATTGTGGCAGGTGACCGAGTCGCGAAAAAGTGAGGTGGGCTTCCACGGTGTGCGGACCGACCGCCCGTACCCGCCGTCCTTTAGGATGCTGCGCTCTAGCTTGAGTTGTTCTAGAGTTTCCCTAACGTTGCTTGCCATGGCCTCAATCTCCGGCGGATGATTTACCCTTCAGGCTGTCGCAGCACCACAGACCCCTTGTTCAAGCATGCAATTTCGGTGCCGCAATAGGGCTTTGACAAGGCGCATGTTATCAATAGAATAGAGAGGAAGCGGCTTCTGGACGTGGGCCAGAATGCCCGGTTCCCATCGGCGGCCCGAAGTTATACTCCCTGATGCGTGAAGTCTCTCGCCGCAGGCCGAGGCGTGAGGGACTTGGCGCGAACTCGGAGATTCCTTCCCGGAAGGAGTCGGTAACGATGCTTCAGCCCCTGCTGGTTTATGCATTCTCGCTTCTGGTCGGTTTAGCAAGCCTAGCCGCCTGTGCGTGGGTCATTGTCACCGGCCAGGCACTCACTCTGGATGGGCTCTTGATGATGGCCATCAGCCTCACCGTCGGGGCAATCTTCGCGGCCAATGTGGCATGGGCCTGGCACGTGGGAGAGGTTGGCAAGGTCCTGCAGAAGCTCCGCCATCGCTCCCAGGAAGCGAAGTCTCAGGGCGCCTCGGGCAGCAAGGGAAATACTCAGGCTGCGAACTGACCATGGGTTTTGACCTCTCCGTACTTCCGACCATCGATGCTGTTCTGAACGCTACGAGCGCCGCGCTGCTGATTCTGGGCTACGTTTTCATCCGGCGGCGAAACATTCCCGCGCACAAAACCTGCATGCTCGCAGCCGTGGGAACTTCCACACTCTTCCTCATCTGCTATCTGACTTACCACTACTTTCATGGCACAACGCGATTCGCCGGGCGCGGCGTCCTCCGGGCGGTGTACCTTTCGATTCTGGCAACACACACCGTGCTGGCCGCCGCCATCGTGCCGCTGGTGATCCTGACTCTGGTTCGCGCGCTACGCGAGCGTTTCGATCTTCATCGCCGCGTGGCGCGTTGGACGCTGCCCCTCTGGATCTACGTTTCCATCACCGGTGTGATTGTGTACTGGATGCTGTATCATCTTGGGGCTGGCCAGTAACCGGCTTGGTTTGCGCCGCAGGCCGGCGCGTGCAATAGTAAGCAGGGGGTCGTGGATGAAATTCCTTATCACCATCTTCCGGGACGAGGACGGGATGTATGTTGCCGAATGCCCCTCCATCCCCGGGTGTATCAGCCAGGGAATAAATGAGCAGGATGCCGAGCAGAACATCCGAGCGGCGATCAAGGAGTGCTTGGAAGTGCGCGCCGAAAAAGGGATGCCCCTGACCGTAACTACCCGCGAAGTTGAAGTGCTTGCCTGATGCCTCCCGTTCCGCTGCTTCGCCCTCTTGAAGTCGTCAAGGCGTTTGAACGCCTTGGCTGGTCGGTGGTTCGCCAGCGGGGGAGCCACATCATTCTGACCCAGCCAGGGCACATCGCAACCCTGTCCGTTCCCGACCATCCGCAAGTAGCGCGAGGCACCTTGCGAAGTCTCATCGCGCGGGCAGGGATTACCGTCGAGGAATTTCTGGCAGCGTCGAGCCAATGAAATGCTTTCAGACTGACAACAAGCTGGAATGAGGCCACACTGAGCGTCGATTCCCCATCCTCCGGCACGCCTCCTGCCAAGAGCAATCTGGTGATCGCGATGGTGCCCGCGCTGCTGGTGCTGGTCACATTTCTTTTCTGGTATCAGACCTGGTTCGGCCGCCGGCTGACCGACCGCGAGATCAGCCAGTACCTCAGCGACACCTCCGTCCCGCACAAAACGCAGCACGCCCTCACGCAGTTGGCCGAGCGGATGGCGCGCGGCGACGCGGCCGCGCGGCAGTGGTATCCGCAGGTGATTCGCCTGGCCGAGAGCAAGGAGTCCGGCTTTCGCGTCATGGCGGCATGGGTGATGGGGCAGGACCGCAATGCGCCGGAGTTCCATTCCGCGCTGCTCCGGATGCTCGCCGATGCGGAGCCGATGGTGAGGCGCAATGCGGCGCTCGCCCTGGTGCGCTTTGGCGATGCCGCCGGGCGGCCGGAATTGCGCGCGATGCTACGACCCTACTCCGTCGTCGCGCCGGCGGCGGGCACAGTGACGTTCCGCGCCAAGGAAGGCGAACCGTTGCGCAACGGAGTGACTCTCGCGCGCATTCAACCTGC
>JBEKLW010000301.1:0-4274 GCA_050008815.1 Bryobacteraceae bacterium | reverse complement strand
GAGCTCCAGGTCCCGCTCCTCCCCTCCCGAGAGCACCTCCTCCGCGCGCCGCACGGGCGTTCTTCTAGCTGGGGTCTTATACAGCAGCTGAGCGCCGCACGAAGGACAAAACTGCTCGTTCCAATCACAGAGATCGTTACAGCGTGGGCAGGTGAGCATCAGGACTCTCCTACGTCCTTCGTCGTTGCCAAAATCCCTCCGTGAGCTCTATGGCTCAGATGAAGGCGCTCTGCCGCGGACGGCGGTTCCGCCTCTACTTCGCCAGCCGGATCGTCTTCCTCAAGCCCGGCATATACCTCTGGACCGGTCGTCGTCACGTTCGCCTGCTTCCTTTGCCTCGCAAGCGTCGCTAGCTCCTCGGCGAGATCTCCGCGATCGATCTCGACGTGGCCAAGTGTCGGCCACACCGGACGGCCATGTCCGTTCACACGGACACCCGGCAGATAGCCCGGAATCTGTTGAGACGGCAGAGCCGCGTTTTCCAGGATCTTCCCGGCGAAAAACCTGTCGCGCTCGACGGCGATCGCGTCCAGACCCATCCGCGTCGCCATGATCGCCGCCCCGCCGGTTCCCGCGAAGAGGTCGATCGCGAGCCGACCCTGAGCGCCGGCAAGCAGTCGCTCGAACAGCCAGAACAACAGCTCGTCCGGCTTTTGAGTCGGATGACCGTTTGCCGATCGCTCGTCGCGCAGGGCGCAGATCCAGTCCGCCTCCGTCAGGTTCCTCGGGTGCCTGTAGCGCGTGCCGAAGAACAGAACGACCGGCTCCCACATGAACTGCCAGGCGACGGTCGGCCGCCGAAACCCACGCCTCCACGGCTTCGTCCAAGCGAGCAACCGGTACTTCGGCTGCCCAGCGTAATGGCGGGACCTCGCCGGCGCGAGCTCCTCGATCACGGGCAGTAGGGCACCGAGATTCGGGGAACCAGAGTGCAACACGAAGGCAGCGTCGGCGGCGCCGAGCTCGACCATTCGCCGAACAAGGCTCCGGGGATCGGGCGCGACGCCGTAGCCGTGCTCGTCGCTCTTCATATACGGCGGATCGGCGTAGACGAGCCTCGCCTCGCCGAGCGGTAAGTCGACGTCGAAGACGTCCTCGCAGAGGACGCGGAGCGTGCTCACGTTCCCTAGGTCTCCTTCCTGAGCCGATGCCGGCCAGCATGCCCCTTCGGCAGCTCGCAGAACGAGCCGACGGCTCTGGACACGCCGACGAAGTCGTACCCGCAAATGACCTCGGGCACGGGCCCTCCAAGTTCCCGCAGGCGCTTCGTAAGATTCGGGATCTGAGCCGCGCGTTCGCGGGCATGCTCGAGTTGAAGCTCAACTGCGCAGCGCTCGCAGATCGGAGTCCAGCCGTGTGCCAACAGCGGCTCCCAACGCTCAGTCCCCTCGCCGCCGCACCGGAAGCACGGTCCTAGCGATACGGCGCTCAATCGTCCCCCTCCGCGGGAGCCTCGATCTCTATCGGGTCGCCTACCTTCACCTTATGTCGCCGCTCAGTCCACGCCGGGCTGCGCTCGCTCGAATCGTGAACGGGGAAGCTCACGTTCGAAACGACCGCCTTCGACTGAGCGATGATCTCCCCTGTCGTCGGGTCGATCAGCTGCACCACGAGTCGGTTCTTGAGATACCGCTGCCGCAGGTTCGTCCCGAGCTCGCCGCTCAGCGAGAACGACGACCACGACGGCTCCGGCACCGGCTCCTCGAACATGGGCTCTTCGCCGCGCGGATCCACCACCTCGAAAGACAGCTGGTTCAGGGTTCCTTGCACCATGGCCACGTCAAACGCCTCCTTCGCCAATCGATTCAAGCGCTCCTAGAAGCGCGTTCAAGGGAACTCCCCAGGTAGTCAGCTGCTCCTCGAGTTGCTCGCTCTTCGAGACCGCCAGCTGCAGCGTCTCTGCCACGGGACGCGCTTCGGCCTCTACCTTTCGCAGCCGCTCGATCTCGTCGAACAGGACATGACAGTGCGCCGCCTCGAGCTGGCAACCACCGCCCGTCCGGAGGATCTCCGTCCCCTCTCTCAGCAGCGCAATCGCCTGGGCAAGCCGCTCTTTGCTGGATTCCAGCCCTTGTTCGGCACTCTCGATGTTTGCGGCGGTCTGAAGTCGCTGCATGCTGAGCGCCTGTCTGGATTGGTTGACGTTGGCTATTGAGCTCGAATAGTCGGCTTTCGCCTGGTTCAGGCTGGACACGGAGTCCGACGGATCGATACGGGCGATCAACTGGCCGGCTTTCACTGCATCGCCTTCGTCCACCGCCAACTCTACCACCTGGCCTCCGACGTTCGACTTCACCTCCACTGTGGTGAGCGCCTGCAGAAGGCCGTTGGGGAGCTACTAATTGAACCCTTCGAAGTCAATGTTTTACGCGCAATTCTGCCCGGCACCACCACGGCGGTTACGGCCACGTTGACGGCCCAGATCGCATTGCTCATCACGCAGCTCCAGACGCTCTCGATCCAAATCAACACCGTGTCGAACCAGTATGGCAGCACCCTGGCGGCGGGACTGACGATGGCCTCACCAGACCCGCAGGATGCGGTTTTGAGCGCCCAGGGATTCAAATCGTTTGCCAGTCTGGCGGCACCCGGTTGGATGACCAGCTCGGCCGAGGGGACGCCTGCGCCGCGCTCCGACCAAGCCGGACTGTGGACCGGGCAGGAGCTGATGATTTGGGGCGGCGCTCTCGCACAGGGTGGCGAGGCCATTTCCGGCGGGAGATACCGGCCCGACTTGGATCTGTGGCAGCCGATTTCGACGGTGAACGTTCCGCCGGCCCGCAAACAACATACCGCCGTGTGGAGCGGACAGGAGATGCTGGTGTGGGGCGGTTTTGGCGGGGGCGCTTATCTCAACACGGGCGGCAGATACAATCCGGTCAGCCAGCTCTGGGCGGGCATTAATCCCACCAACGCACCGGTTGGCCGGGTGGGTCACGTGGCGGTCTGGACCGGCAGTCGGCTCATGGTGTGGGGCGGGCGCAATAGCAATGGGCTGCTGGGAGATGGCAGCCTCTACGATCCCCTGACAGACCAATGGAGCCCGTTGAATCTGGCCAACGCCCCCGCAGTGCGCTCGAGCGCCACCGGAGTTTGGATCGGAAACGGAGTGATTATCTGGGGTGGAGTGAACGAGCTGGGAAGTTTGAATTCCGGCGCCTTGTTGAGTGTCGCTGGCAACGGTTTGCCGACCAGTTGGCGGGCGCTCAGCGCCACCAAGTCGCCGTCGAGCCGTATCGGGCATGTCGCGGTGTGGACTGGTCGGAAACTGCTGGTGTGGGGTGGCAAGGCCGGGGGGCAGTGGCTCGGTGATGGCGCCGCCTACGATCCCGTAATCGATGCGTGGTCGGCGATTACGGCCGTCAATGCGCCCGCCGCGCGCAGCGGTCACGGGGCGGTTTGGACGGGCCAGGAAATGCTGATTTTTGGCGGCGAAACTTTATCGGGCACAACCGCCGATGGGGCGGCTTACGATCCGGCCACCGACAAGTGGCGTCCGCTCAGCAGTGCGGGCGGGCCCCAACCACGCAGTGGGGCGACCCTGGCATGGTCGGGCAGCGAGTTGGTGGTCTTCGCCGGTATCGCCAACGGCCAACCGCTCGCCGCGCTCCAACGTTTGAATCCGCAGCCTAATTGGTATTTGTATCGCAAACCATGAAACTAATAACTTTGAGCTCCTCGAGGAGGATCATTCCAAGCCGCATCGCGAGGCGCGCGGCCCGATTGGCGGGCTGGGGTGTGATGGCCGCGGCGCTGTCGCTGGTCTTTTCATGCCAGGCCCAGTGGCTCACGCAGACCAACGTCATCAAGCCGGGATGGACGGCGGTGTACCTGCATGTGGATGCTTCCTACACGAATCTGGACACCCTGGTGGGCGCTGATTTTAACAATCCCATCTCGGAAATATGGCTGTGGATGCCCTCCCCCTTGACCATGCAATTTGTCACCAGTCCCCAGAACCCTGTGACGCCCAGCAGCCAATGGGCCATGTGGGGGCGGCTGGGTTTGGGTGGCGATAATTCCCTATCCGCCCTCATTCCAAACGCGGCTTACCTGATCCACTCGACGGCGGCTACGAACTACACCTGGCGTCTTCAAGGACGACCTACGCCGCCCAATTACGCCTGGACGAGCGCGGGATTGAATTTCATCGGTTTTCCCACCCCGGCGGTGAATCCGCCCAAGTTCGATGCCTTCATGGCCCTGGCGCCGAGCCTGCAGAGCACCGCCGAGATTTATCAATACTTAGGTGGCAATCTGGGTCCTTCCAATCC
>JBEKLW010000300.1:0-4308 GCA_050008815.1 Bryobacteraceae bacterium | reverse complement strand
GACATCAAGACCGGCGGCATCGTGATCGAGGACGGCGCCTACTTCAAGGGCAGCATCGACATCGTCCGGCCGGCAGAGGCCGCCAAGCAGATACCCCGCCCGCAGCCGCAACCGCAGCCGACGATCCCCGTCATTCCGGTTGTGGCCTACGACAAACGCTGAGTGTCGCGAGGAGCCTTGTTCGGCGACCGGTGGAGGACGTTGACGCGCGGGGCCGAGCGCGGGCCGGGCGGCCCCCTGCATCCCGCTTCGCGGCCTGCCGTCCAGGCCTCCCCTCGCGACCAGGGCTCAAGCTCCGGCGGACCCGCGCACTTTGAGTCGCGCCATAGCAACGGTCTGGAGCAGTTCTTCGACCACATCCAGCGAGAGCCGGCCTTGCGTCTGCTCGATCTCTCTGGCGCGTCGCAGGCCAACATCGGCTTCATCACCAGTCTGGGCCACCGGCTGTATTCCGAGGACCTGCTGCGGAGTCTGGACCTCGCCTTTGGCGACGGCGATTTCTACGAAAACCAGTCCGACCAGCAACGCGCCGAGGCCTTTCTCGAACAGAGCCTCGATTTTCCGGAGAACCATTTCGACGGCGCGCTGGTCTGGGACGTGCTGGAGTTCCTCACGCCCTCGCTGCTGAAGGCGGCGGTGGAGCGGCTGCACCGCATCATCAAGCCGGGCAGCTACCTGCTGGCAATCTTCCACTCCGAGGAGCGCGCCGGCACCGTGCCCACCTGTTTCTACCGGATCGCCAGCGCGGACGCCCTGCTGCTGGCGCCACGCGGCCTGCGGCGGCCAGCGCAGTTCTTCAACAACCGCGCCATAGAGCGGCTGTTCCAGGCCTTCGAGTCGGTGAAGTTCTTCCTGACGCGCGACGCGCTGCGGGAAGTGATCGTCAAGCGCTAGCGTCCTGGCTGAACCGGGCGGCTGGCCCCGGAGGCTGCGCGAGGCGCCTCCCAGATCTCGCTCACGCTTCTCCCCTGCTTGAGGAACACCTCCAGACGAAATCGCACCTGGTTGGTGAGCTTCCTGTAGATCACGCTGCCGCGTTGAAGCTGGGCCGCGGTGAGGTCCAGGCCGCGGCTTTGTTCGCCGTCGCTGATGGACAGCCGGCCGCCCTGGGCCAGCGCGACGGAAGGCGCCTGGCGGTCCCAGATCAGATGCAGGCTGTCGGCGTACTCGACTACGGTGAGCGAAAGCGCGTAAGGATCGCGCGGCGGCGACTGCGGGGGCGAGAACCGGTTGAGCTCGCGAGCGGCGACGAAACCCAGAAACTCACCGGCCGCCACCAGGCAGGCCAGCAGCGGGGCCCGCACCCACCAGGAGCGCCATAGCGGATGAAGGCGCTGGAACCGCGGCGAAGCGTCGGCCACCGGCGCGGGCAAGGGCTGGGGAGCCGCCTCGGGCGCAGGCTCCTCGGCTTGGCGCTCGGGAACGCCAGCGGGCACGGGCGCCTCAACTTCGCGCTCGAAAACGCCAGCGGGTGCAGGCTCCTCAACTTCGCGCTCGAAAACGCTAGCGGGCGCAGGCTCCTCAACTTCGCGCTCGGGAACGTCAGCGGGCGCGGGCTCCTCAACTTCGCGCTCGGGAACGTCAGCGGGCGCCGCGGGCCCGAGCAGCCGGACGCTGCGGCGTTTCCGCAGGATCTCGAACTCCAGGTGGCTGGATTCCGAACGGACCGCGCCGCCTTCCCAGATGAAGAACCCACCCAGGGCCGGCCGAAGCAAGCGGGGCTTCAGCAAGAGGGCGACGCCCCCCGGCGCGGGAAACAGTTCCGAGAGGAGCAGCAGGTCATCGGCATCCAGGCCGAGACCGTTCCGGGCGTGAGTGCGGTAGAAGCCCAGCGCGCGTTGCTCGCCCGACAGGCTCCGATCCTCGATCGCGGTGCTGAACCTAAGCCGATCAGCCTGGCCGAGGGAATAAGTCGGACCGAAGAAATGCCGGCACGGCACGTCGGCGGCGCCGTCGATGCGGATGCGGATCCCGTCCTGCTCGTCCACGGTTCCCACGAGCAGGCCGCCGACCTCGGGTCGCTTGCGTCCGGGCCACACGCGACCGTGCCGCTCCAGAATCTCCTCGAGCACGCCGTAGGCGATCCAGATCGAGACAGACCCATCTGGCGCCCGCCACTCAAACCACTCGGCGGCATCGGGATGTCGCGCCCCCATGAGCCTGATCATGGTGCTCGCTACGTCAGGTCCATCGTAGTGGCTCCCGCCTGGAAACACAAGAGCTAGCCCGCATTTCTCACCAACAACCTGCTGCGGCGCGCGATAGAGCCGCATCTGCTCAAGTTGCGCCCGGCCGACAGAAATGGGGTAAAGTGTTACTGTCCCCGGTTCAATGATGAGAGTCGTCGCGTTCAATGGAAGCGCCCGCAAAGACGGGAATACCGCCATCCTGCTCCGTTACGTGCTCGGGGAGCTGGAGAAAGACGGCATCGACACCGAACTCATTCAATTGAGCGGGAAGAAGATGCACGGGTGCCTGGCGTGCTACGAGTGCTCGAAGCGCAAGGACCGCCGCTGCTCCCAGAAGGACGACTTCGGCAACACGTGTATCGAAAAGATGGACGCCGCCGACGGCATCCTGCTCGGCTCGCCGACATACGTGGCCGATGTTTCGCCCGAGATCAAGGCGCTCATGGACCGCGCCTGCCTGGTCTCGCGCGCCAACGGCAACTTCCTACGCCGCAAGGCGGGCGCCGCGGTGGTGGCCGTGCGCCGCGCCGGCGCCATCCACGCCTTCGACTCCCTGAACCACTTCTTCCTGATCAACGAGATGATCGTGCCCGGCTCCTCCTACTGGAACATCGCCATTGGCCGCGACATCGGCGAAGTCGAAAACGACGCCGAGGGCATCGCGACCATGAAGACGCTCGGCCGCAACCTGGCCTGGCTGCTGAAGAAGCTCGCGGGGTAAGGCGAGCCGGCCTACGCGGCATGGTGCGGGCCATCGCCTCGGCCGAGAGCTATTTCGGCGAGGCCGACTCCCGCAGCACGCCGGAACGCGTCCCAGTTGCCGTAAAGTAGTAATTCGCGCATGGACGCCCCCATCCAGGGGCCCGTGCTGGTCACGGGCGGCACGGGCTTCGTCGGCAGCCACCTCGTCGAGCGGCTGACGGGGCTGGGCGTGCGCGTCCGGTGCCTGGTGCGGCGCAGCAGCTCGCTCCAGTACCTTCCCGGGAAAGTCGAGCTGGTTTACGGCGAGCTGGTCACAGGCGAGGGGCTGGAAGAGGCGGTCGGGGGTATGGCGACGGTGTTCCACGTTGCCGGCGTTACCAAGGCGCTCAGCCGCGCGGCATTTCTCGAAGGCAACCTGCACGGCACCCAGAACCTGGTGCGCGCCTGCCAGGCGCGCGGCGGGGCCCTGCCCCGGTTCGTCCACGTCAGCAGCCTGGCCGCGGCCGGCCCGAGCCCGGACGGCGCGCCGCTCGACGAAGACGCCGCGCCGCACCCGCTCACCTGGTACGGCGAATCGAAACTGCGGGCCGAGGAGGCCGTGCGCGCTTCAGAGCTTGGCCGGCGCGCGGTCATCCTCCGGCCGCCTGTGGTCTACGGCCCGCGCGACACGGATGTCCTGGAGGTCTTCCGCTCGGTAGCCAGGGGCATCATGGTGCGGATCGGGCGCGGCGAGTCCTACTTCAGCTACCTGCACGTCTCCGACCTGGCCGAGGCGCTGGTGCGGGCCGCCCGCTCGGAGGCGGCGCCCGGCCGCACCTACTTCGTGGCCAACCCGGAGCCGGCGTCCTGGAGCGAGTTCGCCGCGGCGGCGGCCGGGGTGATGGGACGGCGCCTGCGGACCGTCACCGTCCCCTTCCGGGTCGCCTATGCGTTCGGCTGGCTGGCCGAGGCGGGCTCGCGGCGGCGCCGGAAGCCCAACATCGTCTCGCGGCAGAAGGTCCTCGAGGCGCGCTGCCGTTACTGGGTCTGCAATGTCGCCCGAGCGCGGGCGGAGCTCGGCTTCCGCGCCAGCCGGCCGCTCGGCGAGGGCATCGCGGAAACCCTGGCGTGGTATAAGGATGCGGGATGGCTGAAGTACTGATCAGCCCGCCGCAGCTCGGCGAGCGCCACATGCTGCCCAGCGGCCGGTGGCCCGTGGACGTTCTCCTGGCCAGCTACCTGGCCGCCTCCGGGTTCCTTATCGCGGGCTTCTTCCAGAGCGTGCCGCACGCGGCGTTGCTCCTGGGAGCCCATGCCGTGGGGATCGCCCTGGTTCTGGCGCTGGTGAGATCCCGCCCGGCGGCGGCTGGCGGCCGCCGGCTGCTGGCTGTCCTCCGTCACTGGTACCCGCTGGTCTTGGTCGCGCTGTGCTACAGGG
>JBEKLW010000030.1:0-11239 GCA_050008815.1 Bryobacteraceae bacterium | reverse complement strand
AGCTTAGTCCCGCTGTGGACCGCAATGGGTCCGCAGCAAAGCATCGGCTAACCAGTGATTCTTTGGTCATCCGACCGACTTATGTTGGCCTGATCGGCGGAAAGAACCATGACTTATCGGCGGCGTGTGAACAGACGCCCCACTGCGCCCATGCTCGCAATTCCCATCCATTGCGTAATGCCAAAATACAAGGCCGCGTACGGAATCAGAACGCAAGGACCGACGAGAAGCGGCCGATCGAAAGGCAACGCCATTTTGAGACCGTAGCAAGCCACCGCCGCAAAGATCGCAACCGCTGCATTTCTCGAGGGCTATGACGTGCGGCGGATGATAGCCCCGGGAATTGAACGTCGAAGAAAGGGCCAGCACCTTGGTGGGGCAGAACTCGACGCAGAAGGCGCAGCCCTTGCACCGCTCAACGTTGATGGCGACGTTGCCTTTTGCCATAGCGCGGCTTCTCGGCCTGCTGAAAGCATCAGTGCACGCGGGATGCCACAGCAGGCACTAGCAAACAGGGCTAGCGATTTCAATGTACCAGAGTCGGGAAACGAGATGCTTCCGTGCAGCGCCGTTGCCGGTAGCACGGATGTTTCACCAGCAATCTGCTGCGGCGCGCCATAGCAGCCCGTGGCACGGGTGGGCGGTCACAAAAACCGGGTACAGACAGCCACTTTTCGCCTGCGCGACTCCCTCACCTTCGATGACCTCGGAAGGCGAAAAGTGGTGGTCTGGCCCCGGTTTTTGTCAGGGCGCCGGCTGAAGCGCGCCTACGTCAGTGTCGCTTCCACCAGGACTTCCTTGCGGCCGTCGGCTGGCGGCGGCACTATGTCGCCGGGAACCGGCACGCCGTCCACCTTGAGCGCCACGTTATTGCCGGGGCCGGAGCGCTGGATGGCGATGCGGTACGTGACACCGCGGAACCTGCGGACGGCCGTAAACCCCGACCACCTGCTCGGAATCACCGGCGCAACTTGCAGGCCGCTGTAAGTGGGACGGATACCGAGGATCCACTGCGTGATGGCGTAGTAGTTCCACGCCGCGGTGCCCGTGAGCCAGGAGTTCTTCGCTTCGCCGTGCGTTGGCGCGTCGCGCCCCGCGATCATCTGGGGGTAGACGTAGGGCTCGCACCGGTGCACATCGCTGATGTCCTCCCGCGCCGAAGGATTGATGCGCGAATAATAGTCGTGCGCGCCGTCGCCGTTCCCAAGCAGCGTCTCGGCAATAATGACCCAGGGGTTGTTGTGACAGAAAATACCCGCGTTCTCTTTATAACCCGGCGGGTAGGAGGAAATCTCTCCCAGGTTCAAGTAATACCGTGAGTAAGCCGGCTGCTGTAGGACAATCCCGTGCGGCGTGGCCAGATACTTACGCACCGATTCCAGGGCCTGCCTGGCCCGGCCATCCTTCAACCCGATGCCGGCCAGCACGCAGAAACCCTGCGTCTCGATGAAGATCTTCCCCTCTTCGCATTCCTTCGAGCCGACCTTGTGGCTGAAGTCGTCGTAGGCGCGCAGGAACCATTCGCCGTCCCAGCCGTGCTTCTGAACGGTCTCTTCCATGCGGGCCGCTTCCGCCAGGCAGCGCTTGGCCTCTTCCGCCCGGCCGCGCCGCTCGGCGATGGTCGCCAGCTCCTTGCCGGCCAGCACAAACAGCCCGCCGATGAACACCGATTCGGCCACTTTGCCGTCCTTGTTAGTGGTCGTCTGGAAGGACTGGCCCGGCGTGTCGGAAAAGCAATTCAGGTTCAGGCAGTCATTCCAGTCGGCGCGGCCGATCAGCGGCAGCCCGTGCGGCCCCAGCCGGTCGAGCGTGTACTGGAAGCTCCGCTGCAGGTGCTCGTAGAGGGGCTGCTCCGAGCCGGGCTGGTTGTCGTAGGGGACCTGCTCATCCAGGATCGTCCAGTCGCCGGTCTCCTTCAGATAGGCCGCGACGCCCACGATCAGCCAGTGCGGGTCGTCGTTGAAGTTACCGCCGACGTCGTTGTTGCCGCGCTTGGTTAGGGGCTGGTACTGGTGATATGCGCCGCCCGTGGGCAGTTGCGTGGCGGCCAGGTCCAGAATCCGCTCACGGGCGCGCGGCGGAACCATGTGCACGAAGCCCAGCAGGTCCTGGTTGGAGTCGCGGAAGCCCAGCCCGCGCCCGACGCCCGATTCATAGAAGGAAGCCGAGCGGGACATGTTGAACGTGGCCATGCACTGGTAGGCGTTCCAGATGTTCACCATCCGGTTGGTGTGGCGATCCGGGGTCTCGACCTGGCAGATGCCCAACAGGCCGTCCCAGTAAGCGCGCAGCGCCTCGAAGGCCGCATCCGCGCTGGCCTGGTCCAGGTACTTGGCGATGATCGGCTTGACCGTCTTCTTGTTGATGGTCTGCGATTCGGGCGGATCGAACTTCTGGTCCTTGGGGTTCTCCTGGTAGCCCAGAACGAAGATGAGCTGCCGCGTCTCGCCGGGCTGGAGGACAACCTTCACGTGGTGCGACCCAATCGGCGCCCAGCCGTAAGCCACCGAGTTGGCGGACTGGCCGCGCTCGACCACCGCCGGATTGTCCCAGCCGCGGTACGGGCCCAGGAACGCCTCCCGCTGCGTGTCGAATCCCGCCAGCGCGTCCGAGCATGCGAAGTAGGCGAAGTGATCCCGGCGCTCGCGGTATTCGGTCTTGTGGTAGATCACGCCGTCTTCGATTTCCACCTGGCCGATGCTGAAATTGCGCTGGAAGTTGGTCGCATCATCCTGCGCGTCCCAGAGGCAGAACTCGATGCTGGAGAAGATCGACAGCGCCGCCGGCGTCAGGCGGTGATTCGTGAGCGTAAGCTGCCATATCTCGAGGTTCTCGTCCAGCGGCACAAAGTATCTCGTCCGCGCCTCAATCCCCCGCCGCTTCGATCCGATGATGCTGTAGCCCATCCCGTGCCGGCAGGCATAGTCCTCGAGATCCTGGCGCGTCGGCTGCCAGGAAGGCGACCAGAACTCGCCGGATTCCTCGTCGCGCAGGTAGATGTAGCGCCCGCCGAAATCGTAAGGAGCATTGTTATAGCGGTATCTGGTAATACGCCGCAGCCGGGCGTCAGTGTAGAAGGAGTAGCCGCCGGCGGTATTCGAGATGATTCCGAAGTAGGCCTGGCACCCTAAGTAATTGATCCATGGTAATGGCGGGTCGGGTTGTGTAATAACATACTCCCGTTTCTCATCGTCAAAGTAACCGTAGCGCATTCTGCTTTGCTCCTAAACCGAAGCTCCGCGGCCGGTCATCGGACCACGGGACCGTCTCCGGCGGTCGGCCTTGCCGCTTGCCAAGACGGTATGCGGCGTTCACGTCCGAGTATACAGTGGCCCCGCGCGGCGCCACAACCAGACACCGGCGCCGCCGGCGGTCGTTGTGGCGCCGCGCCGGGACAGGTCCGGGAAGCCGTCGGCTGAAGCCGACGCTGCAAGCTGAAGCTCGCGCCACAAGACGGACGCCGCGCCGGCGTACGGACAGATTACGGTCTCGGACGGCTGGGCGCCCGCCACCCGGCTGCGGGCCTCGGCCTGGTATATAATGATGAACTCAAATACGGCAGGCCCCACGGGACAGCACGATCGAGGGGGCCGCTTGCGCTCCGGATTGACGGCGCCGGCAGCGGGAACTGAGGTGTTAGGTGCATCTGCATCCCATTGACATCGCGATCATCATCGCTTACCTGGTGGCCTCCGTCCTGATCGGTTATTGGGTCTCCCACCGCGCCTCCCGGGACATCAAGGCCTACTTCCTGGGCGGCAATGTCATGCCCTGGTACGTGCTGGGCATTTCCAACGCCTCGGGCATGTTCGACATCAGCGGCACCATGCTGCTGGTCTACTGGATGTTCGTCTACGGTCTGAAGAGCGTCTGGATTCCGTGGCTCTGGCCGACCTTCAACCAGATCTTCCTGATGGTTTTCCTGTCGGCCTGGCTGCGCCGTTCCAACGCCATGACCGGCGCCGAGTGGATCCAGACGCGGTTCGGCAAGGGTCGTGGCGCGCAGCTTTCCCACATCATCGTGGTCATCTATGCGTTCTTCGGCATCATCGGGTTCTTCAGCTATGGATTCAAGGGCATCGGGAAATTCGCCGCGACCTTCCTGCCCTGGAATCTCACTCCCAATCAATACGCGCTGATCCTGATCGCGGTGACGACCATTTACGTCGTCAAGGGCGGCATGTTCAGCGTGGTGATCACCGAGGTGCTCCAGTTCTGCATTCTTTCAGTCGCCTCCTTCGCGGTCGGCATCATCGCCATGATGAAGGTCGCGCCCGGGACCCTGGCCAGGGTCGTTCCCGCCGGCTGGGACCAGGTCTTCTTCGGTTGGCGCCTCAACCTGGATTGGTCCGCGCTGATCCCCGCGGCGAACGCCAAGATCGCCGACGACCGTTACGGGATCTTTGGCTTTCTGGTGATGGCGCTGCTCTTCAAGGGAGTGCTCATCAGCGCGGCCGGACCCGCCCCCAACTACGACATGCAGCGGGTCCTCTCCTCGAAGAATCCTCGCGAAGCCTCGATGATGAGCGGTTGGGTCAACGTCGTGCTGACTTTCCCGCGCTACTTCCTGATCACCGGGTTGACCGTCTTGGCCCTGGTGTTCTTCAGCGAGCAGATCAAGGGGATGGGAACGCACATGGACTTCGAGCTGGTGCTCCCATATGCGCTGGGCCGGTTCGTTCCGGCCGGTCTGCTCGGATTCCTCATTGCCGGCCTGCTGGCGGCCTATATGTCCAACTTCGCCGCAACGGTGAATGCCGCCCCGCCGTACTTCGTGAACGATATCTACAAGCGCTTCATCAACCCCAATGCACGCCCGAAGACGTACGTACGCTTGAGCTACCTCAGTTCGTTCCTGGTGGTGGTCATCGGCGTCCTGGTCGGTTGGTACGTCGCCTCGGTGAACTCCGTGGTCCTTTGGATCGTCTCCGGGCTCTGGGGCGGCTACACCGCTTCCAACGTGCTGAAGTGGTACTGGTGGCGGTTCAACGGGTACGGCTATTTCTGGGGGATGGCCACGGGCATTACGGCATCGCTGACGGTGCCGGCGATCCTGGACAGGATCCCCGCCCTCCAGGCGTTCGCGCAGCAGCGCTCGTTGAACTTGGAAGTCTCCTTGGGATTCGCGGTGGTGTTCTTGACCTCGTTGATCGGCTGCCTCCTTGGCACGTTCCTTACCCAGCCCGAAGAGGAGGCCGTCCTGAAGGAGTTTTACCGCCGGGTGCGGCCCTGGGGCTTCTGGGGTCCGATTCGCGAGAGGGTCCTTCGGGAAGACCCCTCGTTCAAGCCCAACCCGGATTTCAAGCGCGACATGTTCAATGTGCTGGTCGGCGTGGTCTGGCAAGTCAGCCTGGTAGCCTTGCCGATCTACATCGTGATCCAGAAGATCAACTACACCTTGATCGCGCTGGCGGTGGTGCTCGTAACTTCGCTAATCCTGAAGTTCACCTGGTATGACCACCTGAAGAAGCAGGAAGCCGAGATGAGCGCCAACGCCGAATTGTCAAAGGGCTCGGCCGCATAGGCCGCTTTTCCCGCCAGCAACCTGCCGCGGCGACGCGGCCGAGCGTGCCCCAAGGAATCAGGCCTCGCTCTTGGGCTGCTGCCGGCTGGCCTCTGCGGGGAACACGGCGTAGCCCTCGGGTGGCGGGAAGATGTCGTGGAGCAGCTCCAGGCGCCGGCGGAGATGGCGGCTGGGAAGCTGCCGCGGGCCGGTGTCCACGTCTATGTCGCAGCAGATGCCGTGCAGGTACAGCGTCAGCGTGTCAATCAGGGATTGCCGCGCGTAGCTGCGGAACAGTTTGGTGTCCCGCCGCACGTGGGACTGCTTCTGGAGGAGCGCCTGCTTGAGCTTCCAGCCCTCCTCATCGGTCTCGCCGTGAACGCGGTTCCGCAGCTCGTCTCTCAGCAGGTCGGCGTAGTCGCTCAGCCGCTCGAAGTGCGCATGATCGACCGCCAGCGCCGCCACCGCCCGATAGAAGAAGTAGTGGTAGTCGGCCACCTCGCGGTCCTTCAGGGCGAAGACCAGCACGCCGTCGCCCTCGGCCATGAACTGGGCCGACCAGTCGCGCGACCGCTCGGCCGGCTGCTCGAAGGCCACCCGCCCCGGGCCGCTTCCCGCCGCCCGCGCCAGATAGGGCACGAAGATGATCGATACGGGCGGCAAGCCGGCTTGCAGCCCCGGGGGCAGCGCGGCCACCGGCTCCTGCAGATACTCCTTGATGTCGTCCTCGGTCAGGGGCAGTGCGGAGAAGTACGCCAGCCGGTTGCTGACCGGGATCATTTCCTGCCGGAAACGTTTGGCGAATTCCTGGACCGTGAGTTTGGCGAGGTCTGGAGGACTGGACATCCGTCTAACACTCCATTCTACTCGCGGCCCCGCCCGAGCGCCCGTACCTCCTGGCGGCTCAGCGGCCGACGCCGCCCGATCTCCAGCGCGCCGATGCGGATCTCGCCGATGGCCGTGCGCACGAGCTTCAGCACGCGGCTGCCCACGGCCTCGATCATCCGCCGCACTTGCCGGTTCCTTCCCTCCCTGATGGTGATCTCCAAGAAGCTGCGCTTAGCGGAATCGCGGAGGCGCGTAACGGCCGCCGGCCGCGTGGGGCCGTCGCTCAGCGCCACGCCGCGCCGCAGCTCCTCGAGCGCCTCCTCGGCGAGCCGGCTGGCCGTCTTCACCAGGTACGTTTTGGGCACCTGGCACTCCGGGTTGGTGAGGCGCTCCGCGAATTGCGTGTCATTGGTGAGAACCAGGAGCCCGCTGGTGTCCAGATCCAGCCGCCCGACCGGGAACACCCACTCGTCGAGGTCGTCCAGCAGGTCGTAGATCGTGGGCCGGCCGAGCGGGTCCTTGCGCGTGGTGAGGTAACCGGCCGGCTTGTACAGGAGAAGGTAGATCTTCTCCCGGCCGCGCACCGGCTTGCCGTCGAGCGTCACGCGGTCGCGCTCGAGGTCCACCCAGGAATCGGGCGTCTGAACCGGCTTGCCGTTGACGCCGACGCGGCCCGCGCCGATCCAGCTCCGGGCTTCCGTCCGGGAGCCCAGGCCGGCCTTGGAGATGACCCGATCGAGCGTCTTGATGAGCCGCTCGCGCTCCTGTTTCGGCCCGGCGCGGCGCTTCGTGGCTTCGGACGTGCGGCGCACACAAGCAGTATGCCGCACATCCGGGACAGTACGTCGAGGACTCGCCCGGAACGCAACTTGAGAAGCTGCCGGCCTCCCGCGCGCCGCAGCCGAAGGCCTGTGAGAAGATCGGGCTGGATGGCCGACCATACGCCCGTCCTCGTGCGTGGGGCGAGGCAACTCGTGACGCTGCGCGGCGCGCCCGGCCCACGGCGCGGGCCCGCGATGCGGGAGCTGGGGATCATCCAGGACGGCTCGGTGCTGATCCACGAGGGGCGGATTGCCAGCCTGGCGCCGAGCCGCCGCGTCGAGAACCTGCCCGCAGCGCGGCGGGCGCGAGAGATCGACGCCAGCGGCCGGGTTGTGATGCCGGGATTCGTGGACAGCCACACGCACCTGATCGCGGGGCCGCCGCGCCTGACCGACTACGAGATGCGGCTCGTGGGCCGCACTCACGTCGAGATCGCGGCGGCGGGCGGAGGGGTCCTGTCCACGGTGCGGGAGGTCCGCGAGATGCCGATCCGGCGCCTGGTCATGCAGGCGCGCGGCATCCTGGAGAGCTTCATCCGGCACGGGACCACGACGCTCGAAGCCAAGTCCGGCTACGGCCTGGATGAAACGGCTGAGCGGAAATCGCTTCGCGCGATCCGCGCACTGAACGGAAAGCCGCTCGACATCGTGCCGACCTATCTGGGCGCGCACGCGGTCCCCCCGGAGTACGCGGGGCGCGCCGCGGACTATGTAAGTTGGGTGTGCGCTGTGGTCATGCCGAAGATCCGCCGGCGCAACTTGGCCCGCTTCGCGGACGTGTGCTGCGCGCAGGGCGCCTTTACCCTCCCGCAAGCCCGGCGGTACCTGGAAACGGCGCGGGAACTGGGCTTTGAGTTGAAGATCCATGCCGAGCAGTTCTCGCGGACGGGCGCGGCGCTGCTGGCGGTGGAGCTGGGGGCGGCGAGCGCCGATCACCTGGTGTGCGCCAACGAGGAAGACATCCGCGCTCTGGCCGGCTCGGACACGATCGCAACCTTGCTGCCGGGCGCGGTTTTTCATCTCGGCCTGGAACGCTACCCTCCAGCGCGCCAGCTGATCGAGGCCGGCGCCGCGGTGGCGCTGGCCACCGACTTCAACCCCGGGACAAGCCCCACCTGCAGCATGCCGGTTGTGCTTTCAATCGCGTGCTCGCAGATGCGCATGGCGCCAGCCGAGGCTGTGACGGCCGCGACCATCAACGGCGCGTACGCCATCGGCTCAGCGGGACGGTCCGGCTCCGTCGAGATCGGGAAGGATGCCGACCTGGTCATCTTCGACGTGCCCGACTACCGGGAGATCCCGTATCATTTCGGAGTGAACCTCGTGGCAATGACCATCCAGCGCGGGACCGTGCTCTACCGCCAGGGAGAGATTGAATGGCCGGAAGACTGATCGAGTGCGTGCCGAATTTCTCCGAGGGACGCGACCCGGAGCGAATCGATAGGCTCGTCTCGGCCATCCGCTCGGTGCCGGGCGTCGCCCTCCTGGACCGGGAGATGGACGCCGACCATCACCGCGCGGTGCTGACCTTCGCCGGCACGCCGGAGGCGGTCAGCGAGGCCGCGCTGCGAGCTGTCGGCAAGGCGGTCGAGCTGATTGACCTCACCCGGCACTCCGGCGTTCACCCGCGAATCGGCGCGGCCGACGTGGTGCCGTTCATCCCCGTGGAGGGCGTGACCATCGAGGAGTGCGTCAGTATCGCCGAACGCGCTGGCCAGGAGATCTGGAAGAGATACCAGGTGCCGGTCTACCTTTACGAGGCGGCCGCGCGCCGGCCGGACCGAATCAACCTGGAGAACATCCGCCGGGGCCAGTTCGAGGGCTTGCGCGGCGAGATCGCGGTGAGACCGGAGCGCGCGCCCGATATCGGCGAGCCGCGGGTGCATCCAACCGCCGGAGCGACGGCGGTGGGGGCGCGGAAATACCTCATCGCTTACAACATCAACCTCGGCACACCGGACGTCGAGATCGCCAGGCGCATCGCCAGGACGATCCGGTTCTCCTCGGGCGGATTCCGGTACGTGAAGGCCATGGGCGTGCCGCTCAGCTCGCGCGGTCTCGCGCAGGTATCCATCAACCTCACCGATTTCGAGCAGACGCCCGTGCAAAGGGTCTTTGAGACGGTGCGGACTGAAGCGGAGCGGTACGGCGTCTCGATCGTTGGCGGCGAGATCGTGGGCTTGATCCCGAAGAAGGCGTTTGAGATGGCGGCCGAGGACTACCTGCGTTGCGAGAATTTCGGGTCCCATGTGATTCTCGAGAACCGGCTGGCGGAGGCGCAGGCTGGCGGAGAGCTCGGCTAGCTAGCGCGTGTTTCTCACCACGACCGTGGCGAAACATCCGGGCTGGGGTGCCGCTAGCGCTGGCAGTAGCGCGGGCACTCGTGCCCAGCCGGCGGGGGCTCCAGCCTGGAGGCTGGCGCGCGGCTCTGGAGAGCCGCCCTACGCGGCCGGATTGTAGGGCGGGACTCCAGTCCCGCGGCTCGGCCTCCAGGCCGAGCCTGCGACTGCGGACGGACTACGGTCGCGCCTAGCCATGCGTCGGCACGAGTGCCCATGGGTCGGGGACGCACAACAGAGGATGAAAACGGGGTTTTCGAGAGAGTGCCGACGCTGCACGCTGTCCGATTGCGGATGCCAAACGACGGCAAAGCGCGCGCCACAAAGTGGAAGCCGCGCCGGCTTACGGACGGATTACGGTAGCGCTCCTGTTGGCCCCACCGCGTCCACAAGCCGCAGGCGGTCTGATATCATTGGAGGTTAACAACCCTCGTAGGGGCGGTCCCCCGGGCCGGTCCTGCGGATCTCAAACCCCAGAAAACCTAGGAGACATCCGGAATGGCAGTCAAAGTTGCGATTAATGGCTTCGGCCGCATCGGGCGCAACATCGTTCGCGCCGGCCTGCACGACGCCGAGATCGAGTTCGTCGCCTGCAATGATCTGACCGACACCAAGACGCTGGCGCACCTGCTGAAGTACGACTCGGTCCTCGGCACGCTCCACGAGACCGTGAAGGTCGAGGGTGATTCGATCGTCGTCGCCGGCAAGACGCTGAAGGTGTTCGCGATCAAGGACCCGGCGGAGCTGGACTGGACCTCGCTGGGCGCGCAGATCGTCGTGGAATCCACCGGCAAGTTCACCGACGCCACCCAGGCCGCCAAGCACCTGCGCGGCACGGTGAAGAAGGTCATCATTTCGGCGCCGGCGAAGAACGAGGACCTGACCATGGTCCTGGGCGTCAACGACGGCATGTATAACCCCGCCAAGCACAACATCGTCTCCAACGCATCGTGCACCACGAACTGCCTGGCGCCCCTGGTCAAGGTGCTGCACCAGAGCTTCGGCATCCTGAAGGGGTCGATGACGACCATCCACAGCTACACCAACGACCAGAACGTCCTGGACTTCCCGCACAAGGACCTGCGCCGCGCCCGCGCCGCCGCCATCAACATGATCCCGACCACGACCGGCGCCGCCAAGGCCATCGGCCTGGTGATGCCCGAGCTCAAGGGCAAGCTCGACGGGTACTCCATGCGCGTGCCGACGCCGAACGTCTCGGTGGTGGACCTGGTGGCCTTGCTCCAAAAGAGCACCACGGCGGAAGAGGTCAACGCCGCGCTGAAGACGGCCGCCGAGGGCGAGCTGAAGGGCATCCTGGCCTACACCGAGGACCCGGTGGTCTCCACCGACATGCTGCACAATCCCAACAGCGCGATCGTGGATAGCCAGTTGACCAAGGTGCTCGACGGCAACCTGGTCAAGGTCGTGGCCTGGTACGACAACGAATGGGGCTACTCTCTCCGCGTGGTTGACCTGATCAAGTTCCTCGCACAGAAGGGACTGTAGCCCGGGGTCCCTCAGACGGCGACTCGCGGGCCGGTTCCCGGCCCGCGAGCCCTGCTTCCCACCATCCCGCCTCCGCACCACGGCGCCGGTGAAGTCTGCCATGGTTCGCCTGCCTGTAATCCATCCGTAAGCCGACGCGGCGGTTGTTGTAGCGCGCGCTCTCAGCGTGCCGCGTCGGCACTAGTGCCGACGCTTGGCGGAACCATTCCCGGGCCTGTCCCCGCACTCGCCCTGCGTCGCCA
>JBEKLW010000003.1:0-18303 GCA_050008815.1 Bryobacteraceae bacterium | reverse complement strand
TGTCCCCGCACTCGCCCTGCGTCGCCAGGAGTGGCGACGCGGCAGGCAGAAGTGCCCGCGCTACGGCGAGCGCCGGCGGCACCCCAGGGGTGGAGGTCGCATTCCAGCACACCGCCCCGGTCGCCTGAGTTCGTGCCCGCTGCGCGCTCTTGCGGACGGATTACGGCCCGGGCTAGCGCGCCCCTGTATTACGTATGGATTACATCCGCTGTGCGGAAATGCGGTTTCTGGCTTGTACGATTCGGTGTTCCGGCCTAGAATCGAACCAGAGATGGCGTTCGATGGCTCCCCGTGAATCGTCGTTGACAGGAGGGCTGGCCGAATGGCGAATCTGGAGAAGTACAAGCGAAACCTCGTTAGCGACTGGCTGGAGGGCGAGGAACGGGCCGTGCCGCCCCCGGCCCGGAGCGCTCCGAAGGTGAAGGCCGTGCCGCGGAAGTTCCGGACCCTGCCGGCCAACGGACAGACCGCCAAATTGGACCCGGCGCTGATGCGCGAGCCGGCGCCACCGCCCAAGCTCGACGAGAGACACTCGCAAGCCAGTTCGCCAGAGCACTTGCGGAAGCTCCAGCGCCTTTCCAAGTTGCGAGCGCCTTACGTGCCCAAGGGCGCCGGGCCTCGGCCGGGAACGCGCTAACCGCGCGGGCGCTAGCCGCGCGGGCGGTGCGCCTTGCGGCTTGAGGAGCGTGCCGCGCGGGTCAGCCAGCCGCTACTCCATCCCGATCTCTTTGAGCAGGCGCTTGGCCTGGTAGACCTTCCGCAGCGCCTCGACGATGCCCTGGCTGGCCACGTGCACCGACCGCGCCTGCACTTCGCTGTAGAAAAACCGGAGCGGCAGGCCCTCCAGGTTGCCGTCGAACACGATGCCGACGATCTCGCCCGCGCGGTTCACCGTCGGGCTGCCAGAGTTGCCGCCGTGGGTGTCGGCGGTGGTCACAAAGTCGAACTGGGTCCAGAGGTTCAGCGCGGATTTCGCCTGCAGCCAGCGCGGCGGCAGCCTGTAGGGATCCTGGCCGGTGGCGCGCTCGTAAAGGCCCTGGAACCTGGTTGCCCACGGCACGCTCTGGCCGGCTTGGTTCGTGTATCCGATCACCGGCGCGTAGGTGAGCCGCAGCGTGAATGTCGCATCGGGGTATTCGCTGGCGCCGTACACGGCAAACCGGGCCTGGGCGATCCGGCGATTGCTTGGGGCCAGCACGGCTTCCACCTGGTCCTCGTACTGCTTCCGGTAGAGCCGCGCGGGGCCGTCGATCAGCCTCGCCAGACGGATCATCCCATCCTCGGAGGTCCGCGCCGCCGCGGCATCGCGCGCCAGCCGCTTGCGCTCCGCCACGTCCTTCAGCTTGCTCGTGGTCACGTAGGCGCGCGCGGCTTCCTCGGGCGTTCGGCCCTCCAGTACGGCCTTCACGACCGGGTCAGCTTCGCCCAGGTAGCGCCGCAGGGACCCGAAATACTCGGCCAGGACCGCGATCTCCATCGAGTCGGAGAGCGGCGCGGGCGAGTACATCTCCTGCTCGATGTCGGACAGGTTTGCGTCGGCGAACTGCCGCAGGCGCTGGGCGTCGGGCTTCGCGGTCTCCTCGGCGTAGCGCAGCACATCACGCGCGATCGCGAACAGCTCCGAACCCATGGCGGCACTGCGCTCCAGCAGCAGGAAGGGGCGGTAAAACCCGCGGAACTGCCCATAGGCCGCGGCTACCTCGTCCCACACCCCGCCGAATTCCTTCTCTTTGGCCGGATCGCGAGCCAGCGCGGCGCGCAGCCTGGCGTCGCTCCAGCGCTTCTCCCGCATCAGCTCCGCATCGCGCAGGCCCGCCAGGAACCCGGTGTAGGCCTTGTAGCCGTTCTGCTTCGACCAGAGGTTGTCCTGGGCCACGCGCCGGTTCTCCGCGCCCTGGGCGCTGTAGGCCTCCAGCGCGCGGATCAACCCGGCCAGCCGCTCCTGGACGAACGGGTAGGACTCGTCGCGGAAGAACTCCAGCTCGGCGTAAGTCGCCAGCCGGCCGGTCGTGCCGGGATGCCCCGAAGCGAACGTCAGCTCGCCCTCCCTGACTCCCTCCCTGCTCCACCGCAGCCACTCCTTGACCTGCGCCGGCCGGCCGTTCTCGTAAGCGCGGAAGAAGGAGAAGTCCAGGCAGTAGCGCGGGTAGGTGAAGTTGTCCGGGTCGCCGCCGAATTGGGCGATGCCCAGCTCCGGGGCGAAGACCAGCCGCACATCGGTATACTTCTTGTACTCGTAGAGGTGATACGCCCCGCCGGAGTACAACGTCACCACCTCGCAGCGGTTGCCGGTGCGACCCGTACACTCCTTCTCCAGGCGCGACATCTCGGCCTTGCGCTGGCGGTTCGCCTCGGCCGGGGCCGCCTCCGGCTTGGCCGCCCCCTGGACCTGCTGGGTGACGTCCTCCATCCGGAGGAGCACGTTGACCTCTAGGTCCGGGCAGGCCCGCTCCTCGGCCTGGGTGCGCGCATAGTAGCCGTTCGCCACGTAGTCGTGGTCGGCCGAGCTCAGCTTCTGGATGCAGTCCAAGCCCACGTGGTGGTTGGTGAACAGCAAGCCGCCAGGCGAGACGAACGAAGCCGAGCCGCCGTTATTGAACCG
This sequence comes from Bryobacteraceae bacterium, assembly GCA_050008815.1. Classification (GTDB taxonomy): domain Bacteria; phylum Acidobacteriota; class Terriglobia; order Bryobacterales; family Bryobacteraceae; genus JBEKLJ01. Next base: position 15,701 of record JBEKLW010000003.1, on the reverse strand, counting down.
CACCGAGGCCAGCCGCAGATGGTCCAGCCACGCGTCCGTCACCTCAAAACCGTACTTCTGCTGCACGAGTTCCTTCGGGAACCGGTTGAACAGCCACAGACCTTCGTCGGCGCGCAATCCGGGAAGGACCGCGGCCGCCGTAACCATCACCAGCAAAGCCATTCGATGTCGCATGACACTTCCACTCTAGCGTGAGTCCCGGCAGGGCGGCAGGCGGGGCGCCCGAGACCGGCCCGTCCCGCCCGGGGCTTTCCCGGCTGCGTCTCTGATGCTAAATATCTTCTTTATTTCTAGCTATTTATGATGAAATGCCGCACCTGAAATGTTTCGTTTCAGCAGGCCGGTGTGACATACTGAAGGTAGAAGTCAATCAGTATGAATCAGTTAGCCGAGGCGGTCGCCCGCTACCAGAAGCTGCTCGAAAGCGACCCACACAAAGATCTTGGTTGGGCCGATGCCCTCGCCACGCGCATGCAGGCCGAGCACCTGACCCAAGGCGGGCGGCTGCTCTGCCCCTTTCTGCGGCCCAACTTCATCACGCGCCGGCAGTACAGCTCGCTGGTGCGGGCGGCCGAGTCTCTGTTCTCCGCCATCAACCGCGTCAAGCAGATGGCGCTCGGCGATCCGACCCTGCTGGCGCGCATGGAGCTGCTGCCGGCCGAGAAGATGCTGGCCTCGATCGACCCAGGCTATCCGTTTCTTGCAGTTACATCGCTTTTGGACACGCACCTGAACAACGGCTCGATGCACTTTGTCGAGTACGCCGCCGACACGCCGGTCGGAGTCGCCTGCGGCGAAGCGCTGGCAGATATCTTCTACGATTGCCCGCCGATGAAGGCATTCCGCAAGCGCTACTCGCTGCACAAACTGGGCGGGAAGAAGCACCTGCTGAACGCGCTGCTGAAGGCCTACAAACAGTTCGGCGGAAAGAAGCAGCCCAACCTGGCCATTCTCGAGTTCCGCCAGCCGTTCCAGGTGGCCGAGGAGGGCGAGTATGTCTTGCTGCGCGAGCACTTCCGCGCCGAGGGCTATGCGGCGGAGATCGTCTCGCCTGACCAGCTCGAATACCGCGGTGGCGTGCTGCGCCGCGGCGACTTCGCGCTGGACCTGGTCTACCGCCGGCTGAGGGTCCAGGAATTCCTGCTGCGTTACGACCTGTCCCACCCGCTGGTGCGCGCCTACCGCGACGGCGCAGTGTGCATCGTCAACAGTTTCCGCTCCGAGCTGGCGCAGAAGAAGGCCATCTTCGATCTGCTGACGGACGAATCGATTACGGCGGGCTTTCCGGCCGGCGAGCGGAAAGCCATCCAGCAGTACATCCCCTGGACGCGCGTGGTGACGGCGGGCAAGACGGTTTGGCGCGACCAGACCATCGACCTGCCGGAGTTCATCCTGAAGAACCGCGAGAAGCTGGTGCTCAAGCCCAACGATGACGCCGGCGAGGGGCACTCGATCCGCGGCTGGGAATCCGACGCCGCGGCCTGGGACCGCGCGGTGAGACGCGCGCTGCGGGTTCCCTACGTCGCGCAGGAGCGCGTGGGGGCGATGTTCGCTCCCTTCCCGCTGCTGCGGTACGGCGAGCTGGAAGTCCGCCAGATGCAGGTGAACCTGCATCCGCACGCCTACCTGGGCAAGGTGCAGGGCTGCTCGAGCTGGCTCACGGCCGGCAATGGCGGCTTCTCGACGATCACCGGCCTGGCGCCGACATTTCTGCTGGAACCGAAGGCGTAGCCGCAGCCTTGGCCGTAGTCAAAGCCGTCTCAGGCGATCGGGATGGCCGTGTCCGGGGGGACGCGGAACGAGGACCTGCGCCCGCTCGGCCAGCGCACGCCAATCTCGGCCACCGCCGGCTCGGTGCCCACCAGCTTCAACGGCTTTCCGGCGGCATCGGTGATGACGCGCACCGTGCCGCGCACGCGCAGCACCGCCCGGCCGTCGAGCCTCAGCTCCGAGGCGTGTCTCAAGGTCTTCAGCGAGCGCCGCGAGCGCCGCGTCGTACTTGGCTTGCTGCCTGGCCTCGTCAACCCGGAAGAAAGGCTCCGCGGTGGCGGCGCGCGGCCGTTGCGCTGCCGCCGCTTCAGGCCCGGCGCGAAGGACAGAAGCGGCTGCCGCTGCCAGAAACTGTCGCCGATTGGTCATCACACCTCAGGGGGATTCTCAGGTGACCGGCCGGCCAGCCCGGCGGAAGCGCCGGAGGCGTGCGGCCGGAATTGAACGTAGCACTACGGCGGAGCGCTCGGCAACTGGCCTTGGCCCAGGACCCTCAGACCTCGGCCTGGCGCGAGTGCGCGGCCGGGTTCAGGCGCGGCTTGAAAGAGAAGAAGCCGCTGACGTTCTCCCAGAGGAGATGCGGGAAGGTCTTGTCGAGGTACGAGCGGATCGAGACGTAGCACTGGTCGCAGGTGTTCGTGCGAGTGAACTCGGCCACCATGCGGTCCTGCTCCTCGAGTCCGTAGCGCGTGAACTGCATCGAGCACGGCTGGAGCATGCCGTCGCTGGTCACCACCAGGAACCGCAGGCCGGCCTTGCACCCCGGGCTTCCGCCGTTGTCGAAATAGCGGCGCGTGGCCTCGAGCGTGGCGGGCGAGTTGACGATCCAGCGGGTCCCATCGCGACGCTGCTCGATCCCATCGAGCTGCTGGTGCAGCGTGGCGAGCTGCTCGGGAGTGTTGAGGAAGTAGTCGCGGCAGCCCGTGCGCCGCGGCGAATAGGCGCTGAGGCAAACGTTGACCCCCCAGCGCCGGGCCACGTCCGCCAGCGCGTTGATCTCGGCGACATTCTCGCTCGTGATGCAGCTATTCAGGACGATGTCGTCGGCGCCCAGCGCCGCCAGCTCCGGCACGATGCGGCTCAGGTGGTCGAACAGCCCGGGATGACGGCGGAAGACGTCGTGCCGGTGGTCGGGGAAGTCCAGGCTCACCGAGAACTGGTCGATGCCGGCGGTGCGCAGGGCCAGGTACTTCTCTGCGGTCATCTCCGACCAGTTCGAGACCAGGATCGTGTAAGGGATGCCCGAATCGCCCTTGATGGCGCGGACGATCTCGACGATGTCGCCGCGCAGCAGCGGCTCGCCGCCCGAGACCTGGACGACGCAGGGCCGCAGGACCTGCACGTAGCGGCGGTAGTCGGCCGGCCGCAGGTTGCGCGACTCATCGCGCGGGCCGCCGTGGTCGCAGTGCTTGCAGTAGCAGGTGCAGGCGTCGGTGACCTCGAAAGACACCACCACCGGCCGTTCCGCAATCCAGTTCAGCGAGCCGCGTCCGATGATCCTGAGCGAATCGATGAGTGGTACTTTGCGCATACTCTGGGCCGCGCCGGGGCTAACCCCTTATTGAAGCACGGCATAGGGGCCGCGGCCGAAGGGAATGGGACTCTTTGGGGCAAATTCGCCGCTCAACGGGAGATTCCGCGGGTCGGATGGTTAGCGGCTTTGCAACCGCATCTCCAATTCAGGACACTAGTCTGTGGCCGGTGGCTTGTGGAGCTGCGGCGGCGTACACCCGTGGGCTCTCTAGCGGCGTACACCCAACGTCATGCGCACCGTTTACCTCTCGCTCGGCTCTAACCTCGGTGACCGCGAAGAGAACCTGTGCCAGGCCATCGCGCGGCTCGAAGCGGCGGGCGTGCGTGTTTCGCGGCGGTCTTCGATTTACGAGACCAAGCCGCGGGACGCGCCGAACCAGCCCTGGTTCTTGAACCAGGTCATCGAGGCCGAGACGGACCTTTTCCCCCGGCAACTGCTGGCGCGCGTGCAGAGGGTCGAGCTCGACATGGGCCGCCAGCGGCTGCGTCCGAAAGGCCCCCGAACAATCGACATCGACATCCTGCTCTGCGGCGAGACGATCGTCCGGACCAAGGAGCTGGAGATCCCGCACCCGCGGCTGGCCGAGCGCCGGTTCGTGCTGGAGCCGCTGGCCGAGCTCGCCCCGGACCTGCGGCACCCGGTGACGCGCCTCACGGTGCGCCAGATGCTGGCGGGTGTGGCGGGGCAGGCGGTCAAGCACCTCAGCCGCCAATAAACGCCCGGCGGCCTTCTCTAGACCTTCCCCCGCATCCGCACGCCGCTTGGGTCCGATCACCGGCTGCGCCAGCCGCCGATGACCTGGGCTGGATGGGCTGGATCACGAAGAGACCGATGCCCGTTCACCGGGATCTATCGAGCTTGGCCTCTGCTTGGGGGGGGCACATCCCGGAAGGGAACTTCGGGGCTCAAGACCGCTCGCTCACCTTGCCCGCACGATGGATTCGCGGGAGAGAAGGGGATTTCGCGACAGCTACGTGAACCCGGGCGACGGTTCCGCCCAAGATAGTCGCCTCTTAAACGTCGAGCCTAACGATCACGCTCAGAAGCCGGCGGGGCTGGAGAGCCGTTCAACCCTGCTAAGCCGGAATGCCCCGCCGGTATGATGCAGCGTTTGGCTCGGCCTATTCACCCATGAAATAGCGCCGCCGCAGCTCCTTGCGCCCCTTCTTGAAATGTTGCGGCACCCAGTCCTTAGCGTCCTCCTTGAGAAAGCCCGCATCGGGGTCGCTCGTTCCTGTCTTCTTGATCTTCTCAACGATATAGCGCGAATAGAGATGATCGAAGACGCGCATGAATTCGCCGAAGTAGATGTCCGCGACACGAGTGTTGCCGCGAATTACAAGCATGTTCTCGTCGTTTGCGTACTGAGAGGGGCCACTGAAATTCGCCGAGCCGGTAACGACTATGGGGTCGGCTCCCAACGGATCGACAAGCATGAACTTGTCGTGGATGTACTGGTTCTTGTTAAAGCCGGTCAGTTTCTCTCCGATGAAATTCTCCATGTCGCCCTCTTCGAGCTTCGCGCCTACGGCGATCACAGTGTTCCTGGCCTGATCAATCTTGGTTTCTTCAGCGGTTTTGAGGCTCTTGTCGAAGACGGCGTATCGGAGCGTTCCGCCGGGTCGCTCGAGCACCTCGCTGAAGACATTGTCTAGATTGAAAGCAAACGTCATACAAAGAATCTGTTGCGCAGAGCCCATCAAGTCGGCGTACCAATGCAACGTCTCTAGTGTTTCCTTGTCATCACGCGGGCTGAACAGCGTGAGCATTCGATCGGCCGGCGGCGCGGAGTTGTGAGCAGGCGTCGGTTCCGCCTCCAAGTTCGACTCTACGAGCGGCTTCCGCGCAACATCCGGATCCGCGAGCCGCTCCCAGTAGTCGAGGTACCGCTGGGCTAGCCCCGTGTCCCAGATTGCGTGGCCGACGTTGGAGTGCCCGAAAATGCCGCCAGCGGAGATGTTCGTTGAACCCGTCCATACGGCGGCGGGCTTGTCTTTGTTGATCAGCACGATAAACTTGTTGTGCCGAATCCCGGCGCGCGACTTCTGTGGCTTGCATATCCCCCTGATGCCAGCCTTGGCGATCATCGCCTCGTTGTCGCCCTTGTACGACTGAGCCTCATATCGAATGGCCACGTCGGCTCCGGCTTTGCACGCGGCACTGAATGCCTTTCCAACAGGGAGATAACGGAACTCGTAAAACATCCCGCGGAGTTTGTAGTCTGCCGCATCATCGCCCGCGGCGCGACCGATGAATGCTGTTAGCGCTTCGAATAGTCCGCGCGACAGCCACTTCATTTGGTCAGACTCCGGCTCGGTCTCGTCGGGTTTGGTCTCTCCGAACTTGCGGGCATATGCTTGGGAACCAGCGACACCCCGGTTGAAATAGACATCATGGGCTGGCTGGTCATCATTGCCAGTGCGATCCTGCTCCGCCTCCGTCGTGATTTCCACGGTTGTTGCAGAAGCGTCATCCAATTCGATCAGCTTCGGCTTGCCATAGACCGGCACGACCTTGTACCGATAAGTCGTGCCAGGTCTTGCCGTGTAGTCACCCCACTGGAAGGATTGGATGGGGTGCTCCGATGTTGGCAGAGGCGTCCCGGGCGCTAAGCCTTCATCCTTGGACTTGAATCGCTTTATGCCGCGCAGATAATAGCGCTCGATCACCTCGCCCAGTTTGAGTTCCGAGCGCTCGATGGCAAAACCGAGCAATCCCTCTCGTTTCGCGTCCTGTCCTTGCAAGAAATCCCACGCTACGGTGACAACGTGCAGCCCGCCGATTGTGCGCACTGCCAAGACATCACCCTTCACTATTTGACGCATAAATGTCTCCTCGTTTCGTGATGAGGGCTGCCGCCGAACTCGTGATTAGGCTGACCCGGATAAAATCGGTTCCGGGCGACCAAAAATGAAACCAGCGGCAGCGAGTCGGGGCGGCAACCGCTTTGTTTGTAACGACTTTTTCCATATCCAACAACTTCCCTCCCAGTCCTAGGCCGACCGGTCGCCTCGCATAATACCCCGGGTCCAGGCGGAAACACGCGCGTGCAGCCCAGGCCTCGCAGGACTTCCACCACCAGTTCGTACGGCCTGGGAGCCGGCTCGCCGGGCAAGTAAACCAACGGTGATCGGCGCTCTCGAGCAGACCTGTTCATAACGCTCTGGCTCCGAAAGGTCCTTGCACTGACGACGGGCCACGGGAATTAAACCACATTTCAACCGCCTAAGCAACGCCTCCGCAGCGTGCACAGGGTGCTGGCCAGATGTGCGGGAAGTAGGGCAATTCCAGGTCGCTGCGTCCTGCTATCGATAACAGCCCTTCACCCCAACGATAAGGCCTGCGATCTCCGATACGCCGTCCGGGGAAGCTTGCGCAGTGCGATATTCGGGCTAGATTTCGGGCCGCGCCCTCTTCACCGGTTGGGACGGTGCGCGTACCAAGTGAGCCAGGCAACCGGATCGTCCGGCAGGTTCTGTTGCGTGATTTCTCGGAGCGCCTGCAAAACCCATTTCCTGGTAGTCTTGTCCAGACTCTGATCCTGGAGAAAACGGATCAATTCGGGTACGGCATTTTGGCGGAGGTCGCGCGAGAGCATCCCGGAATCGGCCAGGTTGCAGGCGGCACGCTCTCGCAGATCGTATGATGGATCGTTGCGCATGATTTCGAGCAGAACAGGGACGGTGCCTTCGGTTCCGAGCAGCCCCAGTCCATTAATGGCGGCGGCGCGCGCAGGCCCGGAGGGATCGCGCGCATAGAGAGTGAGCGTTTCGAGTACCCTCTCCGGCTCGATGCCGCGGTTGCCGAGAATTCCGAGCATGGACAGCCGGAAATACCTGCGCTCCTCGGTGGCGGCGGCCTCGCGGATCAGATCGTGCACCGTATCGGACGTCTTGGGGACATTGTCCCTGACCAGCCAAATTTCGAGCGCGGCGGCGCGGACGCGGAGATCGCTCGAAAAGTATGCGGTGTCGGTCAGGCGCGACAGTTCGGGCGTCGAGTGAATCTGGCCGGTCCAACTATCCAGACGTCTGGCAATCTCTTCACCGGCGCCCTCATAGTGGTTGATGGCCTTTTCCAGGAGCCGCGTCACCTGATCTTGCGGCGACATGGCATTCAACTCCTCCATGTCGTGCTCCGAGAGCGCGCCGGACGACGCCACCACAGGAGGGCCCGAGAGCTCGAGGAGTACGCTTGTCACGCCGGGGATGCTTAAGGCCAACCCCAGACTCGCGGATGCAAACACCACTGCTATGGGCGTGACCTTCAGACGTCGCATGCTGGGATTGTACAACCTCTGCGAGGCCGGTGCTCTATTCCTTGACCTCCGGGCACGTCTTCGCGTTGTGCCCGGGCGTGGGAGCTTCCGCGCGTGCTGTGTTTTTTCGTTTATTTTGTTACACATGCAGTCCAACCGTTCCTCTGGCTGGAAGACGCCTGCCGGCGCCTAACTGCGTTTACCCGGAACTGTCAAAGTCCGCTCTTCTCTTTTTCTTCGCCCTATGCTATAGTCTGGTCCATGAGCTCAATACCGCAACCCAATGAGTTCGCCAACCAACTGCTCGCAAGTAAGGCTTTCTTCGAGCGCTCGACCAGCGTCCTCGATGAGGCCGACTCCGAATTCCGTCCGCGGGAAGGCATGATGACCGTCGCTCAGCAGGTGGCGCACACGGCACAGACTCTCGACTGGTTCATCGAAGGCGCCTCCCGAAGCGCAGGTTTCGACCTCGATTTCGAGAAACAGGTCCAGGCTCTTGCGGGTGTGACCTCCCTCGCCGCCGCTCGCCAGATGCTCGAGACGGCGTACGCGAAGGCAATCCAGTTCCTCCGCTCGCGCAGCCCGGAGGAGCTGGCCCAGCCGCTCGCGCCCGGCCCGATCATGGGTGGTCAACCCATCAGAGAGATCGTATGGTCCATGATCGAGCACACCGCGCATCACCGCGGCGCCCTGACCGTGTACTCCCGGCTGCTCGGAAAAGTTCCCCCAATGCCGTATGGCGGCTGAAGCGATCTGGGTGGCCATTTCGAAGCCGGCCAGCTCTAAGGAAGTGAACGCCGCAGCGGTCCGCCCCGCGGACCAGCAGCTCGAAGGCGCCCTGGCCCATGCATCACGAGCGGCGCCGCGCCGGGACCGGGCTCATTGCTTCTTGTGGGCCTGCCACCACTGCTGCCAGCGCGCCTGATTCTTGCCGAACTTCTGGGCCGTCAGTTGCCGCAGCGCTTCCTGAGCCGCGCTCGAGACCGCTTCGTCCGGGTCACGGAGCGCGCCAATCAGGGGCGGCACCGCCCGCTGATCATTCAAGCCTCCCAGCGCCGTCGCCGCCTCGCTGCGCAACCGTGCGTCCTGGCCGGCCAGCGCTTCAATCAGAGGTGGAACGGCCCTCGGGTCCTTGGCGATTCCAAGCGCCAGAGCGGCCTTGTCCCGGTTAGGGCCTTCCGCGGTTTCGAGGACCTTGAGCAGCGGCTCGATGGCGGCACTTCCAATCGAACCCAAGGCAACTGCAGCGTGGCGTCCGGGGCTGGACAATCCAAAGATCATCGTTTGGCCGACCTTGGTCGACTCCGTGTAGCCCACGTTGTCGCCCAGCATGGAAATGAGAAAGGGGACGGCGGGCGCCGCCTTCTCCTTCAGTTGCCCCAGGCTCTTGGCCGCGTCTCCGCGAGTCCGCGCGGCAGATCCGCGAGCCGACGGGGCAGACGCGTAGCACTGCTCCAGAAGCGCGCGGATCTCGGACGGCAGGTCCTGCGGGATTGTCTCTTTCGGCAGTCTCGGCTGAGCGCTAGCCAGAGCTCCCGCCAAGAAGACTGCCGCTACAGCCACGCAGGCGCAACCAGATCTACTCATCTTTCTCCTCCCGAATTTGGGCTTCTTCCCACCACCGGCGCACGTCCGGCGAACAGCGCACCGCTAACCCGCGGCTGCCGCAAGCGGCCGTCGGGTTCAGCGGCAAGTTAGGCTGCTGTCGTGCTCGCCTTTCGCGACCGATACCAACATAGAAGGAACAAAAAGCCTGGGGCTGCGATGGTCAACCACCCCCAGCCCTTCGGCAGCGTGCGGGCTGTTGCGAAGTGAATCACGTAAAACACTAGCAGGCTTCCGACCGTGATGCTCCCCCCAATGCCCTCCCTCCACCAACCGAGGATCATTCCAATAGATATCCCGAGCGGAAAGAACAGGAGCCCAAGCCACTCGGTTCGCGTTGTGGGATTGATTCCTTCCCCTATGACCAAGAGTAACAATAGGGAAAGGCTAGCGATGCTCCAGACTCTGGCTGTCCAACGGACCAGCCGAGTCAAACCACCTCGTATCCTGGTTTGGTTTTCCATAGTGTGCCCGCTCTCAGGGACGTCTTGGCTTGATAGCTCTTCTGCGCCGAACGCCTGACTGCAGCGCCTGCCGCAGGCAGTCCGCTGGAAGGAAATGTTATGCCTCACGCCTGGTGAGGAGGCGTCCTGGCGCTACTTCATCTTTGACCTTAGCTTGATCCTTTCACCGGCAACCATGAAGTTGCCCTTTCCAAGATGATGGATCGTCCGCGGGTTCTTCACTGCGGGGTCGATCCATGCTTTGATGACTTCAAGGACAAACAGGCAATAGCTGGCCACCATGCTTGTGTCTGCCACCCGGCACTCGAGATTTGCATAGCACTCCTCGATGAGAGGTGCGCCAACTCGCGCAGCAGGCTTGGGCGTGAGGCCAAACCTCTCGAACTTGTCTATTCTTGCACCCGACGTATTGCCGCAACCTACGACCTTTTCAATTATCTCCACCGTGGGAATGTTAATGACACATTCGTTGGTTGCCTGCAACAGGTCGAACGAATAGTTGCGATTGCTGATGACGCAACCGACCAGCGGCGGCTCAAACTCGAGCATGGTGTGCCACGACATGGTCATGATGTTTGGGCGCCGACGGGAGGCGGTCGTGACCAGGACGACCGGCCCCGGCTCGAGCAAGCCATAGACCTTGGACAGAGGAAAGGGTTTCTTAGCCATGTTCGTCCTGCGTTTCGACGGCGATTGACACCGACATTCGCCGCTCCAGAAGCCTAACTCTTGTTTAGGCCGATCTGTGCAAACCCCGTCCCGGCCGGCCTAAAACGAAACCGCAACCACGCCCGTCTCACGGTCTTCCAAAAGCCCGCAGCTCGCGGGCGATGAACATGGCCATCTCGATCGACTGCTCGTAGTTGAGTCTCGGATCGAGCGAAGACCTGTAAGCCCGCTTCAAGCCGGCCTCATCCAGACCGCGCGCGCCGCCGATGCATTCGGTCACGTCGTCGCCCGTCAGCTCGATGTGAACGCCGCCCAGACAGACGCCATACTCGGCATGAATGTCGAAGGCCTGGTCGAGTTCGCCCAGGACATCCTCGAAATTGCGCGTCTTGAAGCCTTCGGCGGTCACCCGCGTGTTCGCGTGCATCGGATCGCAGCACCACAGCACGGTCTTCCCGGTTGACTGGACGGCCTCGATCAGGGGCGGCAGGCAGTCGCCGATGCGCTCGCTCCCGAAGCGGTGGATGAGGGTGAGGCGGCCGGGCTCATCGTCGGGGTGCAGAATTCGGATGAGCTCTCTGAGCGCCTCGGGCGTCACGGCGGGCCCAACCTTGACCGCGATCGGGTTCCGGATCCCGCGGAAGTATTCCACGTGCGCGCCCCCCGGATCGGCGGTCCGCATGCCGATCCACGGGAAATGCGTGGACAGGTTGTACCAGCCCTCGCGCCGCGGCACGCGCCGGGTCTGCGCCTGCTCGTAGGGCAGGTGAATGCCTTCGTGGCTCGTGAAGAAATCCACCCAACGCAACTCGCTCGGGTTGACTCCCAGCAGACCCTCCATGAACCGGAGCGATTCGCCGATGCTCCTGGCCGTGCGGCGATATTCTTCCGCCATCGGAGAATCCCTGACGAAAGCCAGATCCCAGTATTCCAGGTGGTGCGGGTCCGCAAAACCGCGGCCCACCAGGGCGCGGATGAAATTCAGCTTCAGGGCGGCACGCTCGTAGCCGCGGAGCATAAGCTGCGGATCGGGTTCCCGGGCCTGGGCCGTGAACTCGGTCCGGTTGATGAGGTCCCCGCGGTAGCTTGGCAGGGTGATGCCAGCCCGAGTCTCGAATGCTTCGGACCGCGGCTTGGCGAACTGGCCGGCCAGCCGGCCCACGCGGATGACCGGCTTATCGCCGTCGTGAACGAGCACCAGGCTCATCTGCAGCAGGATCTTGAGCTGGTTGGTGATGGTGTTCGATGTGCAGTCGTCGAAGCTCTCCGCGCAATCGCCGCCTTGAAGCAGAAACCGCTCCCCGCGCGCCGCTTCCGCCAGTTGGGCTCTGAGGGCGTCAATCTCCCAGGAGGTGACCAGCGGGGGCAGTTTCGAGATCTGCTCGATGACGCCAGCGACTTCGGCCTCGGACCGGTATACCGGCTGCTGCGCCGCGGGCTTGGCTCTCCAGGACGAGGGCGACCACTCACCCGTCTCTGCTTTCGTCGCCATATGTCAACGGCGCCTGCCCGCGAACGCCCGGGCCCGGGGCCGCCACCATGCAACAAGGTACCAGAGCCGTGGCCTGAACGCGCGCCTCGGTAAGCCGTCCGTAAGCCGGCGCGGGTCTCCGTCGTGGCGCGCGCTTCAGCGTGCAGCGTCGGCTTCAGCCGACGTCTGGCGGAACGCTTCCCCGGAATGTCCCTACACTCGCCATGCGTCGCCAGGAGTGGCGACGCGGCACGCTGAGAGCGCGCGCTACGGCCTCCGCGCGCTCAGCGTCTCGGCGGCGGGTTTTGCTACCATCGAATGTTCACTGGCGGGGCGCTCCCGCGCCGTCTGCTCTGATTCAGGGGAAGGAGAAATCGAATGCTGGTAGCGATGCGGCAGCTTCTGGACGAAGCCGCCAAGGGCGGTTATGGCGTTGGCGCGTTCAACGTCAACAACATGGAACAGATCCAGGCCATCATGGAGGCGGCCCGCGAGACCCGCTCGCCGGTCATCGTCCAGGCCAGCCGCGGGGCGCGCAGCTATGCCCAGGATCGTTACCTCTACCACCTGATGCTGGCTGCCGCCGAGCTCTATCCGGATCTGCCGACGGTGCTGCACCTGGACCACGGCAACAGCTACGAGACCTGCAAGTCGGCCATCGACATGGGTTTCACCAGCGTGATGATGGACGGCTCGCTGATGCCGGACGGCAAGACACCCTCCACGTTCGAGTACAACGTCGACGTGACCCAGAAGGTGGTGGCGGCGGCGCACGCCAAGGGCGTCACGGTCGAGGGCGAGATCGGCGTGCTGGGGGGCATCGAGGACGGCCACGGCGCGGGCGGCACGGGCCTGGAGCACGTCACCGACCCGGAGCAGGCGGCGAAGTTCGTCGAGCTGACCGGCGTGGACGCGCTGGCCATTGCCATTGGCACCAGCCACGGCGCCTACAAGTTCTCGCACAAGCCCGACGGCGCGGTGCTCAAGATGGACCGCCTGATCGAAATTCACAACCGGCTGCCCAAGGTGCACCTGGTCATGCACGGCTCCTCGAGCGTGCCCAAGGAGCTGCAAGACATCATCAACCAGTACGGCGGCAAGCTGAGGCCCACCTGGGGAGTGCCGGTCGAAGAAATCCAGCTCGGCATCCGCAACGGCGTGCGCAAGGTCAACGTGGACACCGACAACCGCCTGGCGATGACGGGCGCCATCCGCAAGGTGCTCTTCGAGACGCCGGAGAAGTTCGATCCGCGCGACTACCTGAAGCCGGCGCGCGAGGCCATGAAGCAGGTCGTGGCGCAGCGGATGACGCAGTTCGGCCAAGCCGGGCACGCCGCCGACTACCAGCCCATCCCGCTGGCCGTGGTGGCCGCGCGCTACGCCGCGCAGTAGACCTCACCGCGGAGACGCAGAGGCGCAGAGATGATTGCATTTGTGGTCTCTGCGTCTCCGCGTCTTTGCGGTTGATCTAAGGTTTCTCTCTCTACAGACCGAAGTAGGGTGTAGGCTACTGGTATGTTGCTACCGCGGCGCGGTGAGTACGCGGTTCTGGGAGTCTGCCTGCCCGGGCAGACCGAGACCGGTTACGGGGTCCTGTTGAGGGACCCTGCGTCGGACTCCGTTTACCAGCGCTGCCGGAGGGTCGTGCCCGGTTGTGAAGACCAGGAGCTTTTCGAGCTTCTGCCCGAGGATCTGGAAGCCAAGGCGCGGGAGATGGGCGGCGAGAGGCTGCTGGCGCTTCTCGAAGACGCGCTGTCGAACACGCTGCGGATTGCGGACCGGCGCCTGGTCCTGGTCCGGGACTTCGAAGCCGCGCTGGCTCGTCTTTACGAGCGGCACGTCGAGCCGGTGCGGCGCGAGCCGGTGAGCGTCGTCCCCTTCGTCACGCACCTGCCGCTGTACTCGCTGCGCGCGGCCGCGGGACGCTTCGGCGAGGACATGGAAGTGGAGCCCGAGGACTGGGTGGCGGCGCCGGCGGGGGTGCGGCCCGCGCGCGACCTATACGCGGTCCACGTGGCGGGGCGCTCGATGGAGCCGGAGATCCCCGATGGCGCGGTGGCCGTGTTTCGCTCGGCACCGGCCGGCTCGCGGCAGGGAAAGCGCGTGCTGGTCTGGCGCCGCGGGGCCTCGGAAGCCGGCGGCGAGTTCACTCTCAAGGTCTATGAGAGTGAGAAGCGCGCGACCGAGGAGGGCTGGGAGCACGCGCGCATCCTGCTGAAGCCGCTCAACCCCGACTACCCCGTGCTCGAGCTCGACGAGGAATCCGATCACCGCGTGCTGGGCGAGCTGGTGGGCGTCCTCGCCATAGACGAAGAGTAGGATTCACCGCAGAGACGCAGAGGCGCAGAGAAGAACCACGAAAGTGAATTACTCTCTGCGTCTCGGCGTCTCTGCGGTTATTTCATACCTGCGAGCTGCCGAACAACATACGGCAGTATGCCGCCGCTCCGGTAGTACTGGGCTTCCTGCGGTGTATCTACGCGGACGATGACCTCGAAGCTGTGCCCGCTGCCGTCATCCGCGACGGCGCGGACGCGCGCGCGGCGCGATTGGCCCGCGATGGCCTCGCGGACGCCCTCAATGTAATAGGTCTCACGGCCGGTGAGGCCGTGCGTGGCCGCGCTCTCATCCGGCAGGAACTCCAGCGGCAGCACGCCCATGCCGACCAGGTTAGAGCGGTGGATGCGCTCGAAGCTCTCGGCTAAAACGGCGCGCACGCCGAGCAGGTTCACGCCCTTGGCCGCCCAGTCGCGCGACGAGCCGGAGCCGTACTCCTTGCCGGCGATGATCGCGAGCGGCCTGCCCTCGTGCTGGTAGCGGATGGCGGCGTCGTAGATTGACAGGACCTCGCCCGAGGGGACGTGCGTGGTCCAGCCGCCCTCGGTTCCGGGCGCGAGCTGGTTGCGCAGCCGGATGTTGGCCAGCGTGCCGCGCACCATCACCTCGTGGTTGCCGCGCCGCGCGCCATAGGAGTTGAAATCCTTGGGCGCGACCCCGAGCGAGATCAGGTACCGGCCCGCGGGGCTGTCGGCGGGAATCGAGCCCGCGGGCGAGATGTGGTCGGTGGTCACGGAGTCGCCGAGCAGGGCCAGCACGCGCAGGCCGCGCAGGTCCTGAACGAAGGTGTCCGGGTCCGCCAGGAGGTCGAAGTACGGCGGCCGCTGGATGTAAGTCGAGCGGGGGTCCCAGGCGAACAGGTCGCCCGCGGGCACCGGCAGCGAGCGCCAGCGCGCGTCGCCCTGGAAAACCTCCGCGTACACCTGCTCGAACATGCGGCCGTGGACCGAAGCGCCGGCGAGATCCCGGACCTCGTCCGGTGACGGCCAGACGTCGCGCAAGTATACGGGGCGGCCGTCCCGGCCGGTGCCGAGCGGCTCGCTGTCGAAGTCGATATCCACCGTTCCCGCGAGCGCGTAGGCCACCACCAGCGGCGGCGAGGCCAGGTAGTTGGCGCGGACCAGCGAATTGACGCGGCCCTCGAAGTTGCGATTGCCGCTCAGGACCGCCGCCACCACCAGCTTCTCGCGCAGCACGGCCTCGGCCACCGGCTCCGGCAACGGGCCGCTGTTGCCGATGCAGGTCGTGCAGCCGAAGCCCACCAGGTTGAAGCCGAGCGCCTCCAGGTAGGGCAGGAGGCCCGCCTCCTGGTAGTAGTCCATGACCACCTTGGAGCCGGGCGCCAGACTGGTCTTGACCCAAGGCTTCGATGTCAGGCCGCGATCCGGGCTGAAGTCGTTTGCGGCAAAAGAATCGCAGAATCAGTGTTTGAACAGAGACGGTGCATCGGCGGTCTACTTCTATGACCCGCGCTACAACCCCGCAACGGATGCGTCCTATCTTCAAACCTACCGCATTGAGGAGAACTACCTTTACGACGGAGCCGGCGGAGGGCTCTACGCGAACGGGATCCGGATCTCGAGCGGCGCGGGC